>CANHHZ010000044.1 GCA_947460275.1 Sphingobacteriaceae bacterium
AAAAGCCTCTGATTTTCATCAGAGGCTTTGTACCCAGCGCCGGAGTCGAACCGGCACGGTTTCCCACAGGTGTTTGAGACCAGCGCGTCTACCAATTCCGCCAGCTGGGCATTTGCTTAAAAGCGGAATGCAAATCTATGATTCGTAGCGGTAAAAAGCAAACTTTATTTCTAATTTATTTCTAAGCAAACTTTGGCTTTTTAATAACCACAGCCTTACCGCCTTTATCGTTATTTTTTGGGTTAAATTCTATGATTTAAATGACATCAATTGTCTACTACAAGGCCTTCGTCATTTCCTTTAAAAATAACTTTTCCTCTTCATTTAAAAATGGGGCTACTTTTTCGTAAACAGTAGCATGGTACTGGTTTAGCCAATTGATATGGGCTTGTTCCAATAGTTCTTTCTTTACCAAAGTAGTGTCAATAGGGGCTAAAGTTAAACTTTCGAAAGCGTAAAATTCGTTAAATTGGTTGCTTTGATCTTTTACAGTGAGTACCAAATTTTCAATTCGAATACCATGTTTGCCCGAACGATATATCCCGGGTTCAATAGAGGTAATCATGCCCAATTCAATTGCTACAGGTGTTGCAGAAGCATTAAAAACTTGCGGACCTTCGTGCACGTTTAAATAAAATCCAACGCCGTGCCCAGTGCCATGACCGTAATTTAGAGCGTAATCCCACATGGGTCTGCGGGTAATGGCATCTATTTGGTAACCGCATGTTCCTTTTGGGAAACGTGTTTTGCAGCCCTCAATCATGGCTTTGAGTACCAAGGTATAATCAATTTTTTCTTCCTCGGTATTGTTGCCCATAGGCAAAATGCGGGTAATATCGGTAGTGCCATAATGGTATTGCCCACCCGAATCAACTAAAAATATACCATCAGCTTTGATAGCTACATCACTTTCTGGAGTCGAAGAATAATGAGGCAATGCGCCATGTGCTTTATAACCGGCAATGGTGGTAAAACTTTCGCCCACAAAGCCTGGTTGGGTAGCTCTAAAGCTTCTAAGTTTTGCTGCGGCGGATAATTCGGTGATTTCAATTTTCCCTAAATTATCTTTTATCCATTTTAAAAATTGAGTGATAGCAACTCCGTCTTTAATCATGGCATTGCGTGTATTTTCTATTTCTACCTCGTTTTTAATGGCTTTTAAATTGGTAGATGGATTGGTATCTAGTACCTTTTTTACCGAGTTAGGAATAAGTTTATATAAGGCAAAACAATTTCTTTTAGGATCGATTAAAATTGAACTTCCTTCTGGTAAAAATTGTAAATCTTTAGCCACTGTTTCGTAAGCCAAAATCTCTACTCCACTTTGTGTTAAACTGGCCTTGTCTTCGTTGCTCAACTTGTTGGCATTGATATAGAGAAACGCTTGTTTTTCGGTAATTAAGGCAAAGCTAAGTACTACTGGGTTGTAGCTTACATCCTGTCCACGAAGGTTAAATAACCAAGCCATATCATCTAAAGATGAAATTAAATGATGGCTAACTTTATGTTGTTGCATGGCTGCCCTAACTGCCGCTAGTTTATTTAAGGTAGATTGTCCTGTAAATTTTTCGTCAATTAAAAAAGCGGGTTCATTAGGTAGTTCTGGTCTGTTTGCCCAAATTTGATTTAGGTAGTCTTTATTTAAAAAAGTGATGTCTTTATAACTTAGTTGTTGTTGTAAAATTTCGCCAAGCAATACCGAAACCATTTTCTCGTCGAAAGCAATTTTAGCTTGCTGTGGCAACACTTCCGCTAACCATTGCACATATTCGGCTGCACCCTGTGCCTTTAATTTAACCAATTCAAAACCACTGCCTTTCAATTGTGCTTCTGCTTGTTCAAAATATCTCGAATCAGCCCACAAACCTGCAAAATCTTGGGTAATAACTACTGTACTTACCGATCCAGTAAAGCCTGTTGCAAAAGCAATACATTTATAATGGTTAGGTAAGTATTCGCTGATATGTGGGTCGGCAGATGGAATGATATACGCAGCTACGCCATCGGCTTTCATTTGTTGGCGAATGGCACTAAGTTTTTCAGAATAATTCATCTACAAATGTGTGAAAGAAATATGGAAGTTGAAAATAACAAATTTAAAAAACGCATAATTTAACTATGCCTTCTTAAACTGAGGTATTTAATGCGCTAGTGTTTATATTTGCCTGATGCAAAAAACTTTTGTAGACCAAATGGGGCGTGAAATACAAATTAATTATCCACCTAAAAGGATTATTTCCATTGTGCCTTCGCAAAGCGAATTGCTTTTTGAGCTCGGTTTGGATGCCGAAGTCATTGGGATTACTAAATTTTGTATTCATCCGATTGCCAAATTTGCAGAACGAGCAAAGGTTGGTGGCACCAAAACGCTTAATATAGAGCGCATTAGACAGTTGCAACCCGATTTAATTATCGGAAATAAAGAAGAAAACACACAAAGTGAAATAGAATTATTAGCGCAAGAGTTTCCGGTGTGGATGACTGATATAAGCAATTTAGAAGAAGCTATAGTTTCCATTTCACAAATCGGAGATTTGGTAAACAAACAACCCGAAGCGGCTTATTTAAACCATTTGATCAATGCAGGTTTTACCGATTTACAAGCTTTAGCGCTCCGTAAAAATATCAATCAATCGGTTGCTTACTTAATTTGGAAAGACCCATATATTTGTGCGGGCCGACACACTTTTATCCACGATGTTTTAACCAAAATAGGCTTAAAAAATGTTGTAATACAAAGTAGATATCCTGAAATTAACCTCTCAGAACTAATTGCTAAAGATCCACAACTCGTTTTTCTTTCTTCAGAACCTTATCCATTTAAACAAAAGCACATTGATGAAATTCAATCGGCTTTGCCCAATGCAAAAGTGATGCTTGTTGATGGCGAAATGTTTTCGTGGCACGGTAGCAGGTTGGTTAAGGCTGTGAATTATCTCTTTCAGTTGCAAGATCGTTTGAGTCAGAAGTCATAACTCTCATGCCCGGAGTTTGCTTTCCACTTTAGTCTTCCTCTAAAAAAAATAATTCGATTTTTCTTTTTGATAATTGAAGCAAAACGCTATCTTTGCAATCCAAATTAAGTCCTAACTGCGGAAGTGGCGTAATTGGTAGCCGCACCAGACTTAGGATCTGGCGCTTCACGGCGTGGGGGTTCGAGTCCCTTCTTCCGCACCAAAAATTGAAGCCGTTTCAAACCAAAATTTGAAACGGTTTTTTTTTAAAGACATTGATAAAAAAACAAATGTAAATCGATGTGCGTTTGAGTTTGATGATTTCCTCAAAACTCAAAACTCATATCTCAATACTTAATGTAAGAAATGAACATCACACAGGAGAAAATTGACGATTTAAATGCAGTAGTTAAAGTGACTATTGCGCCTGAAGATTATAGCCAAAGAGTAGAAAAAGCACTTAAGGAGCAGGCTAAAAAAGCAAATTTACCAGGTTTCCGTAAAGGTATGGTGCCAGTTGGACACATCAAAAAAATGTATGGCAAAAGTATCTTGGTAGAAGAAATCAACAACATGTTGAGCGAAAACTTAACCAAATACTTAGCAGACAATAAAGTGGAAATTCTTGGTCAGCCTTTACCAGTAATGGATGATACTTTAGAATTTAAATGGGACAATACTGATAATTTTGAGTTTAAGTACGAATTGGGTTTAGCGCCAAAAGTTGACGTAGAGGTAACTTCTAAAGATAAGTTTAAACAATACAATGTTAAAGCTGATCAAGAAACTTTAACATCTCGTATCAAAAATATCCGTAAAAGCTATGGCAAAATGACAAACCCTGATGTTTCGGCAGAAGGTGATGTGCTTTATGCAGATTTGGTACAACTTTCGCCTGATGGTTCGGTTTTTGAAGGTGGTATTACAAGTACAGGTTCTATCCGTTTAGATTTGGTAACTGATAAAAAGATTTTAAAATCTTTAGTCGGCCTTAAAAAAGATGATGTGTTGAACTTAGACATCCAAAAAACTTTTGACAACAATGAAACTATAATTGCAAAATTGTTGAACATTGAAGAAGCGGATGCAAAAGAATTGAAATCTACCTTTCAGGTAACAGTTAAAAATGTAAACCGTTTAGAAGAGTCTGATTTAAATCAAGAGTTCTTTGATAAAATATTTGGTGCAGGTTTAGTAAGTGATGAGGCGGGTTTTAGAGCTAAAATTACCGAAGAAATAGAAAGCATGTTTAAACAAGATGCCGACCGAAAACTGCAAAACGATATTTATACCCAGTTGGTATCGCAAACTAAAATGCAATTGCCTGATGCGTTTTTACGTAAGTGGTTAAAAGCAACCAACGAGAAACTAACAGACGAAGAGTTGGCTCAAGGTTTTGACGATTTTGCTAAAAATCTAAAATGGACATTGATTGAAAACAAAATCATCACTGATAACGAAATTAAAATTGAATATAAAGACGTTTTTGAAACCGCAAAACAACGTTTAGATGCTCAGTTCAGAATGTATAGTCCACAACCAATGCCCGAAGATCAGTTGGCGCAATATGCAGCTACTTTTTTACAAGAAAAAGAAAATGCAAATCGCATTTTTGATGAAGTAAAGGCATTAAAAGTGTTCGAACATATTCAATCTGTTGCAACTTTGGTACAAGAAGATATAGACTATAAGAAATTTGTTGCGTTAAATTAATCTTCTTTTTTCCCCAAATAAGTAAATTGCTTACCAAAGGAATTAAAAATTTACCAAGAGCAGCTTTAGGCTGCTCTTGGTTTATCTAAACAATGCAGTTTTTTAAAAGCATTTGATTAGCTTTAATAAAAATTTTAACAGCATAAGATTGCTTATTACTGACCAATATTTATTACTTTATAAAAAGAATTAAATAATTTAGCAAAAACATAAGTCCTGCTCAAATCAATATTTAAACAAGAAACATAATATCATGAAAATAGATAAAGAAGAATTTAGAAAATACGCGGTTAAGCATCATAGAATTAATGGCTTAAATGTTGATAGATTTATTGCTTCAACAAACCATTCACCTAAATCGATGACCCCTTATATCATCGAGGAGCGCCAGCTAAATGTAGCACAAATGGACGTTTTTTCTCGTTTGATGATGGATAGGATTATCTTTTTAGGAGATGCTATTTATGATCAGAATGCAAATATCATCCAAGCACAATTATTGTTTTTGCAATCAACAGACGCCAACCGCGATATACAAATTTATATCAATTCGCCAGGCGGTTCTGTATACGCAGGTTTAGGTATTTATGATACCATGCAGTACATCACACCAGATGTGGCTACCATTTGTACAGGTATGGCAGCATCAATGGGTGCGGTTTTATTGGTGGCTGGTGCCAAAGGTAAGCGTGCTGCTTTAACACATTCAAGAGTAATGATTCATCAACCATCTGGCGGTGCGCAAGGGGTAGCCTCTGATATGGAAATTAACTTGAGAGAAATGCTTAAGTTGAAAAAAGAATTATATGATATCATTTCCACCCATTCTGGACAAAGCTACGAATGGGTCGAAAAGGCTTCCGATCGTGATTATTGGATGAAAGCGGATGAGGCCAAAGAGTTTGGTATGATTGATGAGGTATTAGGTTCGAATAAATAAATAACACTAAAAATTAGCAACTACTTATAGAAAAACACAACCCGATGGCAAGTGGAAATCTTGCCAATGGGAAATCATAAAATAAAGATGGCTAAACAAAATAAAGACTCACGTTGCTCTTTTTGTAATTCCCCAAAACAGGAAACTTTAATGCTTATTGAGGGAATGGACGCCTATATCTGCGATAAATGTGTGACGCAGGCAAATGTCTTGCTAGCGCAGGAATTAGGTAATAAAAAAAGTAAAACCTTTGATGATTCGTTTCGGTTGTTGAAGCCCGCAGAAATAAAAGCGCACATCGATCAATATGTGATTGGACAGGATGATGCCAAAAAAGTACTTTCTGTAGCTGTTTATAACCATTACAAAAGGTTAAGTCAGAAAATAAGCAACGATGAAGTTGAGATTGAAAAATCTAATATTATGTTGGTTGGCGAAACAGGAACCGGTAAAACGCTTTTGGCCAAAACCATTGCTAAAATATTGCAAGTGCCTTTTTGTATTGTAGATGCTACGGTTTTAACAGAAGCTGGATATGTAGGCGAAGACGTAGAAAGTATTTTGACACGTTTATTGCAAGCTGCAGATTACGACGTTGCGGCTGCCGAGAGGGGAATAGTTTATATTGATGAAGTTGATAAAGTTGCCCGCAAAAGCGACAACCCATCAATTACAAGAGATGTTTCTGGCGAAGGTGTACAACAAGCCTTGCTTAAAATATTAGAAGGAACAGTTGTAAATGTACCGCCACAGGGTGGAAGAAAACATCCAGATCAAAAAATGATTCCCGTAAACACCAATAATATTTTATTTATTTGCGGTGGTGCTTTTGATGGCATAGAGCGTAAAATAGCTAACCGTTTGCGTACCCAAGCAGTAGGCTACAAAGTAAAAAAAGACGATGCAGATTTAGATTTGAAAAATTTGTACAAATACATTACGCCACAAGATTTAAAAGCTTTTGGTTTGATACCAGAACTTATTGGTCGTGTGCCAGTGCTTACTCACCTTAATCCATTAGATATAGAGGCTTTGCGTAATATTTTAACAGAGCCTAAAAATTCATTGTTAAAACAGTATATCAAACTGTTTGAATATGAAAACGTAAAATTGATATTTGACAATGAAGTATTGGATTTCATTGTTAATAAAGCCATGGAATATAAGCTTGGTGCCAGGGGATTGCGCTCTATTTGTGAGGCAATTATGCTGGATGCTATGTACGAAACTCCCTCAAATCAAGATGTGAAAGAAGTGCACGTAACCTTGGATTATGCGATTGAAAAATTTGAAAAAGCAGATTTTAAAAAGCTAAAAGCTGCATAAAGTTTAAATCCCCGAGCTTCGGGGATTTTTTGTAACATATTATTTTATACATTTATACAAACAGATAGCTATGAACGAAGAAAAAGATATAAAGAAAAACCCAACAATTGCTGCTAGAGCCAAAAAAGTAAAAGAAGTAGAAACGCCCGTTAAGTCAGGATTAAAATCTAAAGACGATATTGTGCAAAACTGGCTGCCAAGATATACTGGTCGCCCTTTAGATGAGTTTGGCGAATATATTTTACTTACAAATTTTAGTAAATATTTAACCATGTTTTCAGAGTGGCACAACAATGCACCAATTATGGGCTTGGATAAACCCATGCAAAGTGTTACTGCTGATGGCATAACTATTATTAATTTTGGAATGGGAAGCCCACTTGCAGCCACTATGATGGATTTGCTTACCGCAATTAAACCTAAAGCTGTTTTGTTTTTAGGGAAGTGTGGCGGTTTGAAAAAGAAAAACCAATTGGGCGATTTAATTTTACCAATCGCCGCCATTAGGGGCGAAGGTACTTCAAACGATTATTTGCCTGCCGAAGTGCCAGCTTTACCCTCATTTGCTTTGCAGAAAGCAATTTCTACTACAATTAGAGACCATTCTAGAGATTACTGGACTGGAACTTGTTATACCACCAACCGTAGAGTTTGGGAACACGATAAAGATTTTAAAAAGTATTTGAAAACTTTACGTGCAATGGCAGTCGACATGGAAACTGCGACCATTTTTACGACTGGTTTTGCCAATAAAATACCCACCGGCGCATTGTTGTTGGTTTCTGATCAACCGATGATACCAGAAGGTGTAAAAACCAGCGAAAGCGACAGCGCTGTAACCAGTACCTATGTGGAAACTCACCTTAAAATAGGAATCGATTCACTGAAACAATTGATCAATGGTGGTGCAACTGTTAAGCACTTAAAGTTTTAAAAATACTGAAATACTAAAATATTTATATCAAAAGGAAGAGAAATTTAGCTATGGATTTCTCTTTTTTAGTTAAGCTAAATGTTCAAAAAACAGCACTTTAGCGCTATTAGCAGTAACATGTTGCCAATTGGTAACATCAAAGGCTAATAAAATAGCATTACAGGTATCTAACTGATAATTCCGTGAGCTTAAGTAACCAACTAAATGGGACAGGCCAGGGTTGTGGCCAAAAAGAGCAACTTTATCGAATTGATTGTCCAATTGTGTAACCATTTTTAATAAATGATCAAGGGTAGCCTCATAAACTTCAGCATTGGATTGTAGTTGATGGTTTTTTAATTGCCAAGCAGATACAAAATATTTGGCCGTGCTTAATGTTCTTAAAGCTGGACTGCTCACCATAAGTTGTGGTATAAATTTTTCGCTTAACCGTTCTGCCATAGTCGAAGCATCGGCTTTGCCTTTATCGCTTAGTGGTCTGTCAAAGTCTGAAAAATTAAAAACAGCTTCTGCATGCCTAAAAAGTAACAATTGCTTAGCCATGCTTTAATTTACTTATAATTTTTTCGACTATAATTTCTGGCTTAACAAGTGCAATGCATGGTACATCGCCACATAGGCAAGGCTTATTGCCGTAAATAGAATTTGGCCTACTTGGGTGTGCTATTTGGAGGCAATCACTTTCTATTTGCCCGTACCCTAAAAATCCAGCATAAGGATGTGTTGGCCCCCAAATAGAAACCACTGGGATGCCTACTAAAGATGCCATGTGCATACCTGCCGAATCCATGGACAACATCAAATCTAAGTTGGAAATAATGGCAAGCTCTTCGTTTAAACCATGTTTGCCAATTAAATTACTTACGTTTTTATATTTTGTTTGCCAACTTTCGCCAATTTCTGCTTCATTTTTCCCTCCTCCAAAAATAAAAAGTTCGTAGCCTTTTTCACTTAAGGTTTTTACAACTTCTTCCATTTTTTCTAAAGGATAAACTTTGTAACTATGCTGTGCAAAAGGGGAGATGCCTACTTTTTTGGTAACGGTGTTGGTAAACAAGTAAGAAATTTTGCTTGTAATGGGCTGTGGTGTTTTTATCAATTGATGGCTTAACCTACATTTAAAACCCAGGGCTGTAAAAACATCGGCATAACGATTTACAGTTGGTTTTAGCGGTTTTAATATTTTATTTTGCAACCTTGTAAGTGCCTTTTTTTCGGCTCTGCCTTTGTTTATGCGGGCAATTTTTACTCTTGTAAATCTAAAAAAACTACATATTATTCTACTTCGCAAGTTTTCATGTAAATCGGCAATGGCAGTAGGTTTCAGTTTTTTTAAAGATTTAAATAACTTAAACAAACCTAAAATGCCTTGATGGGTAGTTTTTGGGTAAATGGAGTGGAAAGTAACGTTGGGTATTTCAGTGAAAAATGGCTCAAATGCTGGGCGGCTTACCATAATTACCTCGGTATTGGGGTTTTGAGCACAAAATTCTCTCAAGACGGCAGCTACCATAGCTACATCCCCCATGGCCGAAAAACGCAAAACAACTATTTTTTGTTTGTTTAACATTTACTTGCCTAAGCTTTGTTATACAATACAGGGTTTAAACTTGGATCATTGTACATTTTCATCTGTTTGTATACCTTCATATATTTTTTTCCTTTTTCTATATCGGATAATAGCTCATCAATACTTTCGGAAAGGTCTTTGCGTTGCGTTAAAAGCACATTTAGCTTATTTTGGCATTGTAATCTATGTTCGCTTGTTGCGGTTGTTCTTTCGGCTTCTTCTTGCATGTGGTATATTTTTAAAGCCAAAATAGACAAGCGATCAATTGCCCAAGCCGGACTTTCGGTGTTTACCTTTGCATCGGATAATGGAGAATTATTTTGGTACAAATTCAAAAAATAGCTATCAATAAATTCTACCATATCGGTGCGCACTTGGTTTTGTGCATCTATTCTTCTTTTCCAGCTTAATCCTTCAACGGGATCTATGTTTGGATTGCGAACTACATCTTCCATATGCCATTGTGCGGTATCAATCCAATTTTTTAAGTACAGCAAATGCTCGATGGTATGCTCTGGGTAGGGATTTTTTACAGGATGGTCTATTTCATCAAATACATGGTAATCTGCAATTGACTGTTGGAAAATGGTGTTGGCTAATTCACTTATCATGGCGTAAAGGTAATATTTTACAGTTGTTTTAAAGCTGCTTGTTATTAAAGTATGTCGTAATTTCGCTTAGCGAAAAAGCATTTAAACATTTTTCGGCGGTTAATCCCCCTTTTCGGGCTACCATTACCCCAAATCTCATGTCGTTTAAACCTTCTTTGCGGTGTGCATCTGGATTTATAGCCAATAAAACACCTTTTTCTAAGGCATAGCGATGCCAACGCCAATCTAAATCTAAACGCAGCGGATTGGCATTAATTTCAATCACTACTTTGTTGGCGGCGCAAGCATCAATTATTTTTTTATGATCGATGTCGTATCCTTTTCTGCTCAATAATAATCTTCCAGTTGGGTGACCTAAAATAGTGGTGTATGGGTTTTCTATGGCTTTTAATAAACGTGTGGTTGCTTTATCTTGATCCATGCGCAAATTGCTGTGTACAGAGGCCACGACAAAATCGAAAGTTTTTAAAATATCGTCGCTATAATCCAAGGAGCCATCGTTTAAAATGTCGCTTTCAATGCCTTTAAAAATTTTAAAAGGCGCTAATTTTTTATTCAGCTCGTCAATTTGTTGCTGTTGCGCATAAACCCTTTGTTCGTTTAACCCTTTGGCGTAGAACGCAGATTTAGAGTGGTCGCAAATGCCTAAATATTCGAGTTTTAGATTTTCTTTACAGTACAAGGCCATTTCTTCGAGGGTATGCACGCCATCGCTCCAATCTGTGTGGTTGTGCAAACTGCCTTTTAAGTCTTTTGAATCAATAAGTTCAGGAATTTTTTGGCTTTTGGAGAGTTCAATTTCGCCTAAGCCTTCACGTAATTCGGGCAAAATAAAGGATAAACCTGCTTTTGTATAAATTTCTTCTTCGCTAGCAAAGGTGCCATTTCCTGCTAAAGCTAAAACCTCATTTACGTGAATTTCGTTACCTGTTAATTTGAAATAATCAAGATAAAAATTTAGTTTTTCGGTAACTACCAATTTTACATGTAGTCCGCTTTCGGTATTGGCTGCAAATGTTTTCTCGTCTATTTGTTTAAATGGTAAAGTCTCAAATTTTTCAATTTCTTGTGCTAAAACAGGATTTGAACTTCCAATTACAAAAACTAGCTCATCAATAATTTCGCAGTTTCTTCTAAAATCTCCTGCAAGCTCTAAAAGTGAATTTTCAGCTACTTTAGCTAACCAAACTGATAGTTCGGTGTGTAGTTGATGTGCAAATTGTTCAAGATGGGCATAAAGAAATTTTCCATTGGCAGCCATTTTAAACTCAATGGCTTTTTTAATTTCTTCCTGGGTTTTCAGGCCAAACCCTTTGGCTTCTATCAAGCGATTTTCATTGCAGGCATAGTAAAGTTCACCAACATTTTCTATTTGCAACTCTTCCCAAATTACACCTATTTTTTTAGGTCCAATGCCTTTTATGCTCAGCATTTCTACAATTCCGGGAGGGGTTTGTTGTAAAATATCTTCAAGCTCTTTTAGTGTTTCTGTGGTTAGGAGTTCTATAATTTTGGCGGCTATACTTTTTCCAATACCATCAATAAGCGCAATTTCTTCGGCTGTTTTTTGAGCTATTTTAAAAGGAAGTTTATCAATCTTAAAAGCCGCGTTTGCAACAGATTTAATTTTAAATGGATTTTCTTTATGTAGCTCCATCAACTGTGCCAATAAGCGAAGCGTTCGCGATATGGTTTTATTTTCCATCTACTAATTTATCTTTACTCTTCGTTCTTAACTTTTAACCCAAAACTCCCAACTATTTTTTTCTTATTTGATGCGTATTTCGTAATCCATTTTCGCTTGTATGCCAGAATTTACAATGGCCTTTTGCATTTTTTTGTAGATCAAATAATTTTCGCCTAATTCTTTTTTAGCATAATAACTACTGATGTCATCTTTGGCATTTTTAAACAACGATTTTATTGGATCTATTTTTTCTGGATATTCTACAATTTTATAGTCGTTAAGTTTTGCTTTTTTTGCTGCCGATTTAATGGCGTCTTCAAAACTTGCCAATCTATCTGCTAAGCCAATTTTTACAGCGTCGGTGCCAATCCAAACATGGCCACCGCCAATGCTATCCACTTGGGCTTTGGTTTTTTTTCTGCCATCGGCTACCCGTGTAATAAAACTGTCGTAAACTCTGTTTACATCGTTTTGTATAATAAAGCGTTCGCCTTGGGTCATGGGTCTATTTAAACTCATTATATCAGCATATTTTCCTGTTTTCACTCCGTCAAAAGTAATACCTAGTTTGTTGTTGTATAAATTTTGCAGGTTTGGAATAATACCAAAAACGCCAATAGAACCAGTAATGGTGTTGGGCTGTACAAAAATACTATCCGCGGCACAACCAATGTAATAACCGCCAGAAGCAGCTACATCGCCAAAAGAAGCGATTACAGGTTTTACTTTTTTGGTCAACACAATTTCTCTCCAAATTACATCTGATGCTAGCGCACTTCCTCCGCCAGAGTTTACCCGCAGAACAAT
>CANHHZ010000045.1 GCA_947460275.1 Sphingobacteriaceae bacterium
GAGTTGTGGGTCTAATTCTAACGCTTTACTTTCCACTTTCCACTTTTGACTTTCCACTTTTGACTTTCCACTTTCCACTTTCGACTTCAGACCTCGGACTTGACTCTTCTTAATTCTCCCGTATGGTGGTCTAAACAAATTAGTTTGTGTAAGCTGTTGGCATTTTAAAAAGTTTTCTAAATAGGTTTTGTCGTCGGTTTTCCATCCGTTGAGGTGGTTAAAAGTATGGTTGCCAATACTATGGCCATCGTTTTTTACTTGTTCAAATACCTCGGGATGTTTGCTGATGTTGTCGCCAATGCAAAAAAATGTAGCTTTAATGTGGTAGTTTTTTAAAGTATTTAACACAAAGGTTGTAACATTGGGTAGGGGTCCATCGTCAAAGGTGAGATAAACAATTTTCTCTGAGCGAGATTTATTCCATACCAATGATGGATAAAGCCATTTGAGCAGCAGCGGAGATTTGACCAAGTACATCGCCAAATGTAAATAATTATTGGCTTTTATTTAAAAATTAACAAATCATTGAACTTGTTTATTTAATATTGTGAAACCAATTTTTATGAAATACACCGTAAAATTTAGCTTAGCTAAGCTTACTTTTCTTTTTACTTTAACGCTTGCATCAGTAACAGGTTTTGCGCAAGAAACCATTACCATACAACAAGCCATAGAAAAAACGCTTGCCAACAATCTGCAAATCAAACAGTCTAAGCTGAGCGAAAGCCTTTCCGATTTAAATTTAAAACAATCGCAATTGGCTTTGTATCCAAGTTTTAACACCAATATTGCACAAAACATGGGTTGGGGACGTAATCAAGTGGCTTCGGGTTTGTTTTTAAACACTCAAAACTATGTTTTAAATACAGGGGTAAGTTCTAGTATCGATGTGTTTAATGGTTTTACTAAAATTAATCAAATTAAGCAAAACAAGGTGCTTTTAGACGCCGGAAAAACCAATACCGAAAAAGTTAAAAACGATTTAACCTTATCGGTAATTACCGCTTATTTACAAATATTGTACAACAAAGATTTTTTAACAGCCGCACAAGATCAATTAAAAGTAGCACAACAACAATTGGCGCAACAACAAAAATTATTGGATGTGGGCAACAAAACAATGGCCGATTTATCGCAGTCTAAATCTCAGTTGGCCACCGCCGAACTTAATGTAACCAATGCTGCAAACGCACTTTCTATTTCTTACCTTAACTTGGCACAGCTGATGGATATTCCTTCGGCCACAGTTTACGATATTGAAGCCCCGCTGATTGATAGTTTTAAAAACCCATCCACAAAATACAATGCCGAAGAAGTGTATGGCAATGCCTTAGCTATTTTTCCGGATACTAAATTAGCCGCCTTAAATACCCAGGCCGCAAAGTTGGCCGTTAGCATTGCCAAAGGGAATTTGTATCCTCGCTTGTCGTTAAGTGGTAGCTTTGGAAGTTCTTATTTTTATAATTATACTGCCAACATTGCCAACCAAGCTTTTAAGGATCAGCTAAAAAATAACATTTCTAAAAGTGTAGGGTTAAACCTTTCTATTCCAATATTTAATGGTTTACAGGCTAAAAGTGGGGTTAGGCGAGCCCATATCAACTACATGCAAACCGAAAACCAAGAGTTGCTTACCAAAAACAACCTCAACAAAATTATTTATCAGGCAGTTGCCGATTTAAAAGCCGCCGAAAGTCGCTATCAATCTACCACCAACGCCTTTGCGGCACAAACAGATGCTTTTTACGTGATAGACCAGCGCTACAATGTAGGTTTAGTCAATGCCTTAGATTACAGTACAGCTTTAAACAACAAAAACAAGGCCCAAATAGACTTGATACAAGCCAAATACGATTTGCTGTTTAGAGCAAAAGTGATTGATTATTATTTAGGCAAACAAATTATATTTTAAAATTACATACAAATCATACTCATACATATTATGAAACTTAAACACATATTAATTGCCGTTGGTGTATTGCTTGCATTGCTAATTACGGCCAAGCTTACTGGTTTAATTGGTGGCGAAAAAATGGAAAAGGTAACGACAGACAAAGCAGCCGAGCAGGTTGTGATAGAAACCGTTACAGCCAGTGGCAAAGTACAGCCCGAAACAGAAGTAAAGCTCAGCTCTGAGGTGTCGGGCGAAGTAACCGAACTTTTGGTAAAAGAAGGCGATGTGGTAAAAAAAGGCCAATTGTTATGTAAAGTTAGACCAGATGTATTGCAATCAGGATACGAAAGGGCCGTGGCTTCTTACAACTCACAAAAAGCAAGTGTTGCTGCATCAGGTCAACAATTGATACAAACGCAGGCTAATTTTGTAAACGCAGAGGCTACTTACAAACGTAATGTAGAGTTGTTCAACAAAAAAGTAATTTCGGCAGCCGAGTTTGATGCTGCTAAAGCCGCTTATTTAACAGCAAAAGCAAATTTGGCCAGCGCCAAAGAAAGCTTAACGGGTTCGAAATTTGGTTTAGAACAATCGGGAGCTAACGTAAAAGAAGCGGGTGCCAATTTGGCCAAAACTACTATTTATGCGCCTGTTGATGGGGTAGTGTCTAAGCTTTCTATCGAATTGGGCGACCGTATTTTAGGAACTTCGCAAATGGCCGGAACAGAAATTATGCGTATTTCTAACTTGAGTTCTATGGAAGTAAATGTTGATGTTAACGAAAACGACATTAATCGCGTAAACGTTGGCGATAGCGCTACCATAGAGGTAGATGCCTTTGCAGATAAAAAATTTAAAGGTATAGTTACCGAAATTGCAAGTTCATCAACCAGCGTTGGTGCTGCCAATACTTCGGTAGATCAAGTAACTAATTTTCTAGTAAAAGTGCGCATCTTGCCCGATTCTTATCAAGATGAAAAACGTGGCGCTAAAAATTTACCTTCGCCATTTAGACCTGGTCTTTCGGCAACAGTTGATATTGAAAGCGAATCGGTTAGAGCTTTAGCGGTGCCAATTCAAGCAGTGTTTACAGGCGATAAAGATAAATCTACTGATCCGATGGCCAATGCCGGTAGCAACGACCAAAATGTAGACAAGCAAAAATCAAAGCTAAATGATAAAAACATCAAACAGTTTGTGTATTTGTTTGATAGCAAAACCACTTCGGTAAAAAAAGTACAAGTAACTACTGGAATTCAGAACGATCAATTTATCATCATCAAATCGGGTTTAAAAGTTGGCCAAGAAATTGTTTCCGGTCCTTATTCGGCTATCCAAAATAAACTTAAAGAGGGCATGAAAGTAGAAAAAACAACTAAGGATAAGCTATTTAGCACCGAAACAAAAAAGTAAGTGCGCTAAATCATAATTTTTTAAGTAATTTTGACTTGGTAAAGGTTTAAAGTAATTTGCAAATTGCATTTATTTTAAACCTTTATTTTTTAAGCAAAATATAATCCTTGATGCGCTTATGATACCTAAAATTGCAATGATTGGTGGCGGAAGTTGGGCTACAGCAATCATCAAAATGTTGTGTGATAACATTGCCGAAAAAGAAATTTATTGGTGGATGCGCAATGAAGAGGCCATTTCGCACATCAAAGCGTTTAAGCATAACCCTAATTATTTAAGCTCGGTAGAGATTAAAGTACCCGAAAGCAATATCACTTCTGATATCAAGTCAGTTATCGGTCTTGCCAATTACATTGTGTTAAACGTCCCTGCAGCTTTTTTAAAAGAAAGCCTAGCAGAAATTACCGAGGCAGATTTAAAAGGTAAGAAAATTGTTTCGGCCATAAAAGGTATTGTTCCCGATGAAAATTTAATCATTGGCGAGTTTATGCACCAAAAATACAATATTCCGCTAAGCGATATTTTGGTGATTAGTGGCCCATGCCACGCCGAAGAGGTGGCTTTAGAAAAACTTTCTTATTTAACCATCGCTAGCATGGACACGAATTTGGCCTCAAATTTTGCCAAATTATTAAACACTAGATACATTAAAACCAATGTTTCTGACGATATTTTTGGAACCGAATATGCTGCGGTACTTAAAAATATTTACGCTGTTGCAAGTGGTATTTGTCGGGGTTTGGGCTATGGCGACAATTTTCAAGCCGTACTCATTTCAAATGCCATCCGCGAAATTAAGGCTTTTGTTGATGCTGTACATCCTATAGAAAGAGACATCATCGAATCGGCTTATTTAGGCGATTTGCTGGTAACTGCTTATTCGCAGTTTAGCCGCAACCGTACTTTTGGCAATATGATAGGCAAGGGTTATACCGTAAAATCGGCGCAGCTAGAAATGAATATGATTGCCGAAGGCTATTATGCGGTAAGCTGTATGCACCATATCAACAAGAAATACAAGGTAGAAATGCCTATCAGCAGAGCTGTTTACGCTATTTTGTACGAAAAACACTCACCACTCATCGAAATGAAATTGCTAACCGAGCAGTTGAGTTAAGTAGGAGCCACGTTGTTTGCGCTGAACTATCATTTTTAATTTTTTTTAGCATGCTGGTCTTTGTCCATACAAAGGCGTCTTTTTCAAAACATTGGTATTTTGCTCCATTCTATAAACCAAATTAACAGTTTTGAACTATTAAAAAGTAGATTGGTAAGCCAATGGTGATATTGATTGGAAAAGTTACGGCAAGCGCCATAGGTAAATACAAACCTGGGTTTGCTTTTGGTACAGATATTTTCATGGCCGCCGGAACAGCAATGTACGATGCACTAGCAGCCAACACAGCGAAAATAAATCTATTGGCAATATCATCAGTAACCAATGCGCTTAACACTGCAAAAACACATCCATTAAGCAAAGGGATGAGCATGGCAAAAAAGAAAGGAAACCAACCAAAAGAAAAGAATGATTTTAATTTTTTTCCACTTGTAATTCCCATATCTAAAAGAAAAATGGCAAGAAATCCTTTAAAAAGATCGTTCGTAAACGGCTTAATTCCTTCTGCCTGCTTGGCATCGGCTAAAAAACCTATAACTAAGCTTCCTAGGATCAACAATACACTGCCGTTAGTAAAAGAGTGTTTTAAGAGCGAGTTTTTGTTGAGGTTACCCGCTTGACCTTTGCTAAATTTCGATATCAACACAAACCCAATCACAATTGCAGGCGATTCCATAAGCGCCATAATAGCTACCATATGGCCATGAAGAATCAATTGATGGGCTTCCAAATAAGAAGCAGCAGTAACAAAAGTTACGGCACTTACCGAACCATAGGCTGCTGCAATGGCTCCTGCATCAAAAACATTTAACTTTTTTTTAAGGATAAAGAAAGTATAAAAAGGGATGACCAGTGATATGCTAATGCCAAATAACATAGACCAAGCAATTTCGCTTGTAAATGCTTCGTGGGATAGTTCTTGGCCTCCCTTAAATCCAATAGCGAAGAGGAGGTAAAGCGAAATAAATTTTGAAGAATTTGGTGGAATTTCTAAATCGCTTTTTAAGTAAACGGCAATAATACCGAGGACAAAAAATAAAAGCGCTGGGTTGGTTAAATTCTCAATAAGTAGGTTAAAGTTCATTTTTTTTAGTTAGTTCTTATTATCTGGTTTTTGAAAAGCTAAGTCGCTTTCCTTTTTTACTGTCGTTAAATACACCGTTATTGTAAACCAACTCTCCGTTTACAAAGGTTTTTAATATTTTGCTTTTAAAAATTTGGTTTTCAAAGGGCGACCATTTGCATTGGTACAATATATTTTTTGGGCTTACTTTCCAATTGCTGTTTAGGTTTACCAAAGTTAAATCAGCAAAATATCCTTCTCTAACATAGCCTCTTTCTTTTATTCTATAAATTTCAGCAACGTTATGACACATTTTTTCAACTATTTTTTCTAAACTTATTTTGTTTTGGTGATACAATTCTAGCATGGCTGGTAGGGCATGCTGTACCAAAGGCCCGCCTGATAAAGCCTTAAAATAATTCCCGCATTTTTCTTCAAGGGTGTGTGGTGCGTGGTCTGTTGCAATAATATCTAACCTGTTTTCCAATAGTGCCGCTAACAGTCCATCTTTATCTTTTTTAGTTTTAACGGATGGATTCCATTTAATTTTAGCGCCCAAATTTTCATAATCCTCATCGGTAAACCAAAGGTGATGGATGCAAGCTTCGGCAGTTATTCGTTTTTTTGGTAGTGGGATTTTGTTGGTCAAAAGATTGGCTTCGGCCAGTGTAGAAATGTGAAATAAGTGAAGGCGGTTATTGTGTTTTTTTGCGATTTCCAGAACGCCTTGTGTGGCAGTTAAACAGGCCTGTTCGCTTCTAATGATAGGGTGAAATTCGAACGGAATGTCGTCTTTAAAGATGCTGCGGTATTTATCTGTATTATTTTTAATGATAAATTCGTTTTCGCTGTGTAGGGCAATTAAAGTTTCTGACCTTGAAAAAAGCTTTTCAAGAAAATCTGGGTAATTGGCTAATATGCCTTCATCGTTATTAAAGTAGAGCCCGTCGTCTGTTAGGCCACAAACGGTTTGGGTGTCTGTTTTTAGTGCCTCTTCTAAATTATCTTTATTGATACCCATAAAAAAAGAATAATTTGCTAAAGAGCTTTTTGCAGCAATGCTATATTTATCTTCTAATAGTGCTTGTGTTAGGGTATTTGGAAGGGTATTTGGCATGTCCATATACGAAGTAATTCCACCGGCTACCGCTGCGCTAGATTCTGATAAAATAGTTGCTTTGTACGTAAGTCCGGGCTCTCTAAAATGCACTTGGTCATCAATAACCCCGGGCATTAAATGCAGTCCTTCGGCATTTATTTCGGTATATGCTTCTGCTCTAGATAAATTAATGCACGAGCTTATCTTTTCGATTTTTCCCTTCGAAAGGAGAAGATCAGCATTAAAAGTTTTACCTTCATTTACAACAGTAGCATTTCTAATAATTGTTTTCATTTATCCATTTTTGGTAGCTCTTTCAAGTCGGTCGTTTATTGTTTTGCCCAAATGTTCATCTGGAAGTCTTTGAGCAATGATTACATCAAGGTCTAATTTATCTAAATGGTGCATGGAACCGTATAAATTACTCGCAGCTTCGGTATAATTTCCGGCGCTAGAAAGAATTTCTTGATGCACTACATGGTTGCTTTTTACTGGGTTTTTAAAAATAAGCAAGCCAATTTTTTGGCCATCAAACTTTGCTATCAAACTGGTTAAGTCGTCTGTAAGATAGGTTTTGGTTTTTGGTGCATAATGCCTAGTAAGCATTCCGGGTGCTTTTGGGGTTTCGTTATTGTGGGTATGATACCGTATTGGGCCAATAATTTTTTCTATTTCTTCGATGGCCAAAGAGCCATGGCGGTAGAGTATAGCTTGGTTATTTTCAAAGCCAATAATGGTCGATTCAATTCCCATTTCGCAAGCTCCACCGTCTAAGATGACCTCAAGTTCATCTTTAAAATAATGGTACACATGCTCGGCGGTAGTTGGGCTTATAGAGCCGAACGGATTGGCACTTGGTGCAGCCAGTGGGAAATCTAATTGTTGTAACAACTCAAGTGTAAGTTGATGATTGGGTATTCTTACTGCTACAGTGTCATTTCCAGAGGTGACTAGATTTTGAATTTTTTCGTGTTTTTTAAGCACCAATGTAAGTGGCCCAGGCCAAAAATGATGGGCAAGCTTTTGTGCCATTGGAGGTATTTCTCTGGCAATTTCACTTAAATATTCGGCCGATTTGATGTGTACAATTAATGGGTTGTGGTGGGGTCTTTTTTTTAACTGAAATATTTTCTCAACAGCAATCTGGCTAAATGCGTTTCCCGCCAATCCATAAACTGTTTCTGTTGGAATAGCAACGAGTTGTCCGTTGATTAATGCTTCTTTAGCTTTTTTAATATCTGTGGTGATCAAAATTTATTGTTTTTAAGGATTACACCTATCGCAATACATTGCCTCTTCTTTTGTTTTTCCGTTTGGATATTTTTCTTCTTTGCAAAAGCAACATTTTTGGCAGGTATAGCTATAAGTTAGCGTAGAGCTTGTCGGAAAATTACAAATTTCGCATGGAAGTCCTTGTTTTGCACTTGTAACGCCAAAGCCTGGGGTACTACATTGTGGACAGTATGAATTGATTTTTTGAACTAACTTCTGCGCTGCTTTTTCTATTACCTTCATGCGGGTTGGATTATACATTGCTCGCATATCGGTCTCCACATAGGCTTGTCCGTTTGTACTAATGAAGTGCTCAAAAGCACCGAGTAAAGTTTCCCAATTTGTAATTCCTTTTTTTACTTCAGAAAAATCAGCTTTATGCTTTCTGAGGATTAAACCATGCGAAGGAAATAAGGAGGCTGTTGCAAAGTCACTCAGTTCTTGTATCGATTTGATTGCTGCGCCATTAAAGTTGGTATCGGTGCTTAACGTTCGTACCATAATTTCTAAATCGTTTTTGCGGTCTAGCAAAATCAATAATTCTTCGTTGACAGGCACAAAAAAGAGCGTTGGGTGGGCTCCAAAAGAACCTTCACTTGCCACTGCTATGTCGCATTCAAAGAAGTCCATGGCCAAATTGCATTTTTTTCGAGCTGTGGTGATAGGGTCGTCTTCTCTCTCTATTTCACCAGAAAAAGTGCCTAGTTTATCGGTATCTAAATTTGGCGGGACAACGCACTTTACCCCAAGTTCTTTTTCTAGGATGGGCGCAATTACTTTTTCTTTCTCGTGCTGGGTTGCAATTAACAAAGTTCTTTTTTCAAACATTTTATTCAGTAAAATGAATAATTACTTCTGATTTTATGTCCAATTGCTTGCCCTCTTTTTCGGCTTGATCAATAACTTTTAAGAGTTTTTCTATGCTTTCTTGGAGTTGCTCAATTCTTGTTATGGCCATTTTATCTTCTTTGCCTAAGCGTTCTTGTGACCCAAAATTTTTAAGCTGATGAAATTGTATTTTGCTTGAAAATATATTCATTAATATTTCACGGCTATCTTTTGGCGAAAATTGGCCTTCTATTAGTTTTAATTTTTGTAGATTACTCATTGCTTAATGGTTATTTGATAAGTGATTTGAAGTGTAGGCTCCAGCTGCAGTTCCAATTCCTGCAAATAGATAGCTGTTGATGGTGTCTTGGATGATAAAAGCCAAAGCTAGGCACACAGTAAAGACGCCTATGCTTAAAAAAAATTTAGTCTTTTTAGTGTTCATAATTAATTTAGGTTATCGTTTGATTTGGTGAAAAAGATACTTATTGGCCCTGACCTAAGGAGTATCCTGCTTTTCCATCAAATGAATACAGGTTTTCAGTTTTAATAATTTCAATATTTTCTTTAAACGCTTTTGTTAAAAGTTCAATGATGTGCGCATTATTTATGGTTACTTCTTCGTTCGCTTTAAACCTGCATCTCCAATGGTCAGTACAAAAAGTTTCTTTAAATCCTTCTGGCCAAACTTTTATACCTCTATTGGTGATCATAGTAAGCGCAATCAAACTACTTTCTAACTTTTTTGCGCTATGCGCCAATTCATCTGGATTTAAGCCGGTCCAGTGAACAAATAGATCGACACCAACAAGTTTTTTTTTCGCAGCAGGTTTGCGTTTATATTTTGGTAAATTTAGGGCAGCATTATTGTTAGAATAACTTACTGGTTTTAGAATTGTAGGTTGTTGGCCAAGGTTAGCCATTACCGCTTTTGCAAATTCTTTCGTGCCTAATTGTTGATTACTTAAGCCTTCTTTGTAAATGTCAACCGTATGTACTCCATCTTCTATAGTTTTAAGCCAGGCATTTTGCACTTTTTCTGCTACTTCTGTTTGTCCGATATGATTTAGCATCATCACCGCACCTTGCAGTAAGCCTGAGGGATTGGCAACGTTTTTTCTCGCAATCAGCGGAGCAGAACCATGTATGGCTTCAAACATGGCACATTCTTCGCCAATATTTGCCGAACCCGCTAGTCCAACAGACCCGGTAATTTGAGCGGCGATATCCGATACGACATCGCCATATAAATTTGGCATTACAATCACATCAAATTCTTCGGGCGTATCGGCTACTTTAGCGGCGCCTATATCTATTATCCAATGTTCATTTTCAATTTGTGGATATTCACTGGCAATTTCATCAAACACTTCGTGAAACAAACCGTCTGTCTGTTTCATAATGTTGTCTTTGGTAAAGCAGGTTACCTTTTTTCTATTTTGTTGTTTTGCATATTCAAAAGCATAGCGAATTATTTTTTCACATCCGGGTCTACTGATCAATTTTAGACACTGTACTACTTCGTCTGTTTGTTGATGTTCTATTCCGGCATATAAATCTTCTTCATTTTCCCTTACAATCACAATATCCATAATTGGATGTTTTGTGCAGACAAATGGATGTAAGCTAGTGCAAGGACGGACATTTGAGTATAAACCCAAAAATTTACGCGTGCTCACGTTTAAACTTTTATAACCACCTCCTTGAGGTGTGGTGATTGGCGCTTTTAAAAAAACCTTATTTCTTCTTATAGTTTCCCATGAAGCCGATGAAATACCAGAGGAATTACCTGCTAAATATACTTTTTCTCCAACTTCAATTTCTTCGATCTCAATTTGTGCACCTGCCGCTAAAATTATTTCCAAAGTGGCATCCATAATTTCTGGGCCAATTCCATCACCCTTTGCAACTGTTATTTTTGTCATATGTATTTGCTTAAATTCTTGACCTCAAAAATCATTAGTTTAATTGATAAATTTTTATTTATGTTTGTAATGATATACATAAAATATATTTATGAATTATACTCTAAATCAACTCCAAATTTTTCTTAAAATTGTTCAAACACAGAGCATTACAAAGGCTTCTGAAGAACTACATTTAACTCAGCCAGCAGTTTCTATTCAGCTCAAGAATTTTCAAGCTCAGTTTGATATTCCTCTAACCGAAGTGGTAGGAAGAAAAATTTATATTACCGATTTTGGAAGAGAAATTGCCGAAGCGGCCGAAAACATCATCCATCAAGTACAAGCAATTAATTACAAAACCTTGTTGCATAAAGGTCATTTGGCGGGTAGATTAAAAATTTCGGTAGTCTCGACAGGTAAGTATGTGATGCCCTTTTTTTTAGCCGATTTTATGAATGACCACCCAGGTGTAGAGTTGGTAATGGATGTAACCAATAAAAATAAAGTGGTAGAAAGTTTAGAAAACAATGAGGTTGATTTTGCATTGGTTTCTGTTTTACCTACTGCGCTACGTATTGAAAAGCTAGATCTGCTTCAAAATAAATTGTATTTGGTGGGTAACACAAAAACAAAGCACAACAAATCTGAGGATGTAAAAGAAACGTTTGAAAAGCTACCACTGATTTTTAGAGAAAAAGGCTCTGGTACTCGCCAAACCATGGAAGGTTTTATCGAACGGAATGCGATTAAGGTACCCAAAAAAATGGAACTTACCTCAAACGAGGCTGTTAAACAAGCATTGTTGGCGGGTTTAGGTTACTCCATTATGCCTTTGATAGGTATTGGGAACGAATTAAACCATAAACAGTTGCAAATTATACCTGTGAAGGGTTTACCAATTAAAACCACTTGGAGCTTAATTTGGTTGGCCGGCAAAAAACATTCACCAGTTTCAATTGCTTTTTTAAACCATTTGAAGAAAGAAAAAACAGCTATAGCTAAAGATAAATTTAGTTGGTATGAAAACTATTAAGGCTTTTAAAAAACTATATAAATAGGGTTTAAATATAAAAATATAGAGACAAAAAAAATCCCGGGGCATTTGCCTCGGGATTTTTTTTTGAGATGAAATTAAGACCTGCGTCTTCTTTCGCCACCACCTTCGCGTCTTCCGCTTCCGCCAGTGTTACTACCTCTATCTTCACGACTACGGCCAGAGAAATCTCTAAAACCGCCACCACTATTTCCACCACTGCTGTTTCCGCCTTCACGTCTTCCGCTTCCGCCGCTGCTTCTTCTGTCGCCTCCGCCTCTTCTCTCTCCGCCAAATCCACCGCCGCCGCTGCGTCTTTCGCCGCCGCCACCAAATCCACGTCTGCGTTCCCCGCCACCATCACGGCTACCCACTGGGGCATCGCCGCTTTTTTCAATTCTTACTTCTCGACCATTAAATTTAATGTCTTTAAAGTTGCTAAACAAAGTATCAACCGTGTCGTTTTCTACTTCAATGAAAGAGTAAACACCTTTCAAATCAATTTTACCAACCGATTTACCACCAATTTTTCCGTTATTACACACAAAGCCTAATAAATCGCCTCTGGTAAAATCATCTACAGAACCTACATTGATAAATAAACGGGTGTAGTCGCTATTGTTAAAGTTTCTGCTACCACGCTCTCCACGCTCTCCGCGTTCGCCTCTATCTCCGCGATCATCTGCCGAAGCATTTAAATCTGGGGCTTTAGCATAATAATCCAAGAAACGGTTAAACTCTAAAGATGCAAAACGTTTAATCACATCCTCTTTGCTCAATTCGGCAAATTCGTCCATAATTCTTGGCATATACTGGTCAATCTGCTCAGCATTAACTTCTACGTTATGTACTTTATGCACCAAGGCAAACAATTGTTTTTCGCA
>CANHHZ010000046.1 GCA_947460275.1 Sphingobacteriaceae bacterium
GTTATTGCGCAAATTTAATGCAACTTCTACAGTCTTCTCGGTAAACTCATCAACGGGAATAAATACACCTATACTTGTAGGGTAAATTGCAATATTGTTAGACTGGTTAGGCTTTATGGCTACACGAGTATTGGTACTTTGCTTCAGTTTACTAATTTTAAGCGTATCTGTTTCCCATTCGGTTATTTTGGCCAATTCTTCTTGTGGTCCAGAAATATTTACATATGCCGGTTTAAGTTGAATTTGATTGGCTATATGGTATTGTTTTAAAAAAACAAGTGATGATAGTAGTTTGATAGGTACTCGCTTAGTGGTACGCTTAGAAAAATCGAAATACAAAGTATCTGGTTTTACCGAAATTATTTTCTGAGCAGTGGCTATCTCTTTATTAATTTGAGGCAATTGCTCAGAAAAAACAACAAAATTACGGGTACTAAGCTTTTGTAAACTTACCGACACGGACTGTGGGTTGATACGTAACCTAGAAAAAAGCAACTGCCAGCCCGTTCCTTCAACTTGTAGCTCTACCACATCAGGCTGTAAAGCTTTAAAAGCTTTTTTTAAAGGCTCGTCTTTATAAATCAACTGCGTTTGTACGCTGTAAACATACTTATTGTTTAAGGCCAAAATTAACCATGCAAAGCAGGCGCAAAGCAAGCAACTAACAAGCACCACTACACGCTTACGCTCTATTTTAGTTAATTTGATAAAAGGCATACCGTAAAAATACAAAAAAAAGCCGCGCTATCGAAATTAGACAGCGCGGCTTAAAAATTTGAAGCTTTATTATGCTTTAGCTGGCGCAGTTGCCGCTTTTGTAGCATCTAAAGAAATCGCCGATTTATCGAAACGGATTTTAGTTCCACCTTCAACTTCAATTAAAAAAGTAGTTTCGTTTGCCCCTACAATTTTGCCATGAATACCAGCTGTGGTTACAATTTTATCACCAATACCTAATTCTGAAACTAATTTCTTAAGGTCTTTTGCTTTTTTCACTTGTGGTCTAATCATAAAAAAGTAGAATACCACCATGATTAGAACCATTGGTACCAAGGTACCGTATAAGCTGCTTCCTCCAGCTGCTTGTAAAATTACTGTTGATGTCATTTTTTTATTGTTATGTTAAGTTGTTATTTTTCTTTCACTTCGCCTATCAAATGCAATTGATGAGCTTTTGGATTTGCATTTGAGGTGATAGTAACCACCTTGTCTTGCATGCCCATTTTTCCTTGGCTATTAAAAACCACTTTTATTACACCTTCTTCGCCAGGTTTTAGAGGCAATGTAGGATATTCTGGAACAGTACATCCACAGGTGGCCGTTGCATTACTAATAATTAAAGGGGTTTTACCCGTATTTTTAAATTTAAAATCGTGTTGTACTTTTTCGCCTTGTACAATGGCGCCAAATTCAAAAGTTTCTTTGTCAAAAATCATTTTTGGCGCATCTTCGGCCAACACAGCTGGCACGTTAGTAGATGGACTATCTGTACTTTCGTTTGTTTTTGTGTTGGCTTGATTGCATGCCGTAAAACAAATTGCGGCAAGGGCAAGTATACATACTTTTTTCATAATTATTCCTCTAGCAAACCTCTACCAATTTTTTTAATGCTATTGGTTTTTTTAAGGTCGTTTAAAATTTTATCTAATATACCATTTATAAATGAATTACTTTTTGGCGTACTGTAATCTTTAGAAAGATCTAAATATTCGTTGATGGTTACTTTTACCGGAATAGACGGAAAGTTCATCATCTCGCAAATGGCCATTTTCATCAAAATGGTGTCCATCAAAGCAATTCTGTCCGACTCCCAGTTTTTGGTGCGTTCGGCAATCAAAGCTTGATATTCGTTATCGTTTTTAAGTGTATATTCAAAAAGATCTTTCACAAATTTGCTGTCCTCTTCCCAGTCGGCACTAATTGGTGTAAGTTTATTTTTAAAGGCATCTTCAGCCACAAAATTTTTGATGGTTTTGGCTACCATACCCTGCATCACTTCTCTATCTACCGGCCAATTGATAAATTTTTCTTCAAAAGCTTGAACAATATTTGGCGTTTTAAGAATAATTTTCCTGAAAATGAATTTGACAATTTCTTTCGAGCTTTCTAAATCTTCATCTTCTTCGGCCAAATAAGCAACGTATTCTTTGGTTTCTTTAAGTTTGTTAAATATAGATTTCAACAACTCTGGGTCGGAGTTCCAATTTACCTTGTACTTATTTACGAAAGCTATATAATCTGGATTTTGCTTTAAAATGGAAACAAATTTATTGTGCAACAACTTTTGATTTGGACTTAAATCTTCGGCAGTTGGCAACAATTTATTTGCTCTTTCAATGGCATCGTTGGCTGTATATTCTGTAACATCAACCAAAAGGGCTAACATTTGGATGTACATTTCATAAACACTATCAATACTTTTCATCAAAGTTTTTTGACTAGTTACGATGTCTTTTTTTTCGGTCATGTGCCATGCAAAAATATTTTGCAAAGCTTTAATTCTAAGGTGCCTTCTGTTTAACATTAAATGATAAGAACGTGTGGTAAATTTACCGTGTATAAATAATTAATATGATGTTTTGAGTTGTTTAATATCGTTAATACGCTTTTCGGCGATTCGGCCTGCAGCCATATTTGTTGGTATTTTTTCGGTTTTTGACAACTGGATAACTTCTCGTGTGGCGTCGTAAATATTTTCGGTAAGCTGAATGGTACGTTTTTTTCCAAATCCAGTCAACTCAGAATAGCAGTTGATCAACCCCCCGGCGTTGATTAAGTAATCTGGCGCATACAAAATACCTTTATCCAACAACAATTGTCCGTGTATTTCTTCATTGGCCAATTGGTTATTTGCCGATCCAGCAATGATCGCAAATTTCATGTTTTTGATGGTTTTATCGTTTAAAGTAGACCCCAAGGCACATGGCGCATAAATATCTGCACCGATGGTAAAAATTTTGTTTGCACTAATCGGCTTTGCCTTGTATTTTCGAGCTACTTCATGTAAGCGCTCTTCGTTGATATCGCTCACAAAAACCTCTACATTTTCTTGGCGCAGTAGTTCTACCAAATGCTCGCCCACATTACCAGTTCCTTGTACAACCACCGATCTTCCGGCGAGCATATCGGTGCCAAAAACTTCTTTTACACAAGCTTTTATTCCCAAAAAAACACCTTTTGCAGTAAATGGAGCCGGATTACCCGCCCCGCCCAACGATTCGGGTACGCCAGTAACATGTTTGGTTTCCATACGGATATATTCCATGTCTTTCATGGTAGTACCCATGTCTTCGGCAGTAATAAATTCTCCGTTTAAGTTTTTGATGAAGCGCCCAAAACTACGCATCAAAGCTTCGGATTTTTGCTTTCTCGAATCGCCAATAATAACGGCTTTTCCACCCCCTAAATTTAACCCTGTGATGGCAGATTTGTAGGTCATTCCTTTTGATAAGCGCAATACATCTTCCAAAGCTTCTGCTTCAGAGTTATAGTTAAACATACGTGTACCGCCTAATGCTGGACCCAAAGTGGTATCATGAATAGCAATGATTGCTTTTAATCCGGTAGATGTGTCATTGCAAAAAATCACTTTTTTGTGACCAGATGCACTCAATTGATCTAAAACAGACGTTACAACAGAACTATGACCAGACATACAAAATTGTGGAGTGGATAAGCTACAAAATTAATATAAAAATCCATTATTTTACTTGTTTTTGTAAAAAAAGAAAGTCTTTTGGCTAACTTTACAACGCATGAAGCATCTTAAATTTTTAAACAAATATTTTTACAAATATAAATGGCGAATTATACCTGGAATTATTTTTGTCATTATTTCCAATATTTTTCAAGTGATACCTGCGCAGGTGGTGGGTCATGCGTTTAATTTAATTACCGAAAACATCACCATTTACCAACTTTTTGATGGCTTTAACCGTCAGCAACTCATTTATCAAATATTTGGCGCCAATTTATTGTTTTTTGGCGCATTGATTTTAATGGTGTATCTGTTTAGAGGTTTGTTTTTGTTTTTTATGCGCCAAACCATCATCCTGATGTCTAGACATATTGAATACGACTTAAAAAATGAGATTTATGCCCATTATCAAAAATTAAGCCTAGGTTTTTATAGGCGCAACAATACGGGCGATTTGATGAACCGTGCCACCGAAGATGTAAATAGAGTGAGAATGTATGTTGGGCCTGCCATCATGTATACCACCAACACCACTTTTCTATTTTTTATAGCCATTTTCTTTATGTTTAGCGTAAACGTAAAATTGGCTTTTTATGCCCTATTGCCCCTACCCGTGCTGGTGTGCATTGTGTATTATGTAAACACCTTGATCAATACCAAAAGCGAGCGCATTCAAGAACAACTTTCTCGCCTCTCCAATTTTGTACAAGAGCGATTTTCTGGAATTCGCGTCGTTAAATCGTATGTGAGAGAAACGCAAACACAAGAAGTTTTTGCCCAAGAAAGCATTGCCTACAAAAATAAATCGATGGATTTGGTGAAAATACAGGCCCTTTTTTTTCCTACCATGTTGCTTTTGGTTGGCATAAGTACCATTTTAACAGTATATATAGGCGGCAAGCAGGTAATTGAAGGCAGCATAAGCCCTGGCAATATTGCCGAGTTTATCATCTACATTAATCTTTTAACTTTTCCAGTAACCATGTTGGGTTGGGTAACTACACTCATCCAAAGAGCGGCAGCCTCGCAAAAACGCATCAACGAATTTTTACAACTGCAACCCGAAATTGTTTCTACAAACACCACAACACCCCAAATAGAAGGTAAAATAAGTTTCAAAAATGTAAATTTTACCTATCCCGATACAGGAATTAAAGCCATTAAAAACGTGAGCTTCGATATAGAAAAAGGACAATTTGTAGCCATTATTGGGCGTACGGGTTCTGGAAAATCTACTTTGGCCAACCTCATCATGCGCATGTACGACATCGACTCGGGAACCATTGAAATTGACAGCCAAGAACTGCGCCTAATTAACCTTAACAACTACCGCAACCAAATTGCCTTTGTACCCCAAGAGGTATTTTTGTTTTCGGATACGATTAAAAACAACATTACTTTTGGCTTAAACGAGGCCACTTTTGAACAAGTGGAAGAAGCTGCAAAAAATGCGGCGGTATATCAAAACATTATAGATTTTGATCAGCAATTTGACACCATGCTCGGCGAACGTGGCATTACCCTTTCAGGCGGACAAAAACAACGCGTTTCTATGGCCAGAGCATTGATAAAAGCACCTAAAATTTTAATCTTCGACGACTGTTTATCGGCCGTTGACACCAAAACGGAAGAAGAAATTTTAGGAAATTTAGGGTCAATCATGAAAGGAAAAACCAGCATCCTGATTGCACACCGTATTTCGACCATAAAAAATGCCGACAAAATTTTGGTGTTGGACGATGGTGCCATTACAGAACAAGGAACACATCAACAATTACTTAAATTGAACGGTGCGTATGCACAAATGTATAACCAACAATTGTTGGAAGAAGAAAATAACGCCTAAGCCCATCCACATTTTTTTTTAAAAAAAGTAACGTTTTCTATTTTGAAGTTTACTAATTATTGCTTTATATTTACTGCAACCTTAAATATACTACAACAACATGGGAGATTTTGACAACAAAGAGAGAGAAGAAGTTTATTCGAAAAAAGTAAGAGCAGGCAAACGCACTTATTTTTTTGATGTAAAAGCAACCCGTTCGGGCGATTACTACCTTACCCTAACCGAAAGCAAAAAAAGATTAGAAGACGGTGTTTTCGTAAAACATAAGATATTTTTATACAAAGAAGATTTCGAGAAGTTTGCCGAAGGTTTAAACGAAACCGTAGATTACATTAAATCTCACCAAGAAGTGGTAGAAAAACGTTACGAATACTCGGAAAACGAAACCTATAACCACAGCCCTAAAACAGAAAAAGACGATTTTTCTTTTTAAAAGAAAAAACATTTAATCGATATCAGATCCCTAGCCATTGGTTGGGGATTTTTTTTTGCAGAAAATTTTGTGGATAAAAAAAGGCCTCGAAAATTCGAGACCTATTTTTATAAGTTATTTAAATTTGACATACTTGAAGCGGCTCCCACTATGGCAAGAATAAAAATCAACGCATAAAGAGAGATAAAAATAATGGTTACAATACCCCAAAATTTAAATAACGATTTGAGTTTACCTATGGCATGAGTTAAATTAAATTGTTCGCCGTATAAAACACCTGTTTTTGCATTTGAGCTGTACTGATACATCAATAAGCTTGGATAAAAGATCATCACCGCATAAAGCATAAATACAAAAGTAAAAGCGCCACCGCTTAATGCGGCCAGCTGTCCGCCTCCAAATTTTGACAGTGCAGACATGGTTGCACCTGCAGCAAGTGCACCAATTACCATTAAGCCTGTGATCACAAAACCAACTATACCTAAAAATTTGGCCCATTTGGCCATTTCGTAAAAGTGGCTGCGCATTTCTTCATTTACAGTTAAGGCTGGTTGTGCCGTTTGTACAGTTTCTTCTGCTTGGGGTTGGTTGGTTGTTTCTTCAGTATTCTCCATCACGTGAGTTTATTTAATTTTTTAAAACCTAAACCTAATAAATATTTATACAATTACAAATTAATAGTCAAAAGCCTTAAAAATTAATATCTTTGCATTTTTATATTCAAATCGTAAAACAACATATATAATGGCATTACAATGTGGCATCGTTGGCCTACCAAATGTGGGTAAATCAACTTTATTTAACTGTTTATCTAACGCAAAAGCACAAGCGGCAAACTTTCCGTTTTGTACCATTGAGCCAAATATTGGGGTAATTACTGTACCCGACGACCGTTTAACCAAACTGGCCGAACTGGTAAAACCAAATAAAGTGCAACCCAACACGATTGAAATTGTTGACATTGCAGGTTTGGTAAAAGGTGCTTCAAAAGGTGAAGGCTTGGGCAATCAGTTTTTGGGTAACATTAGAGCTACAAGTGCCATCATACACGTATTGCGCTGTTTTGATGATGGAAATGTAATTCACGTGGATGGTTCTGTAGATCCTATCCGCGACCGCGAAATTATTGATACAGAATTGCAGCTAAAAGATTTGGATACCGTTGAAAAACGCATTCAGAAAGTAGAAAAAATGGCAAAAACCGATAAGGATGCCAAAAGAACTTTCGATATTTTAACTGTAATCAAAGCACATTTAGAAACTGGAAAATCGGCACGCACCGCAAAATTAGAGAAAGAAGATTTCGAGTTTATCCTAGATTTAGGCTTACTAACGCAAAAACCTGTAATGTACGTTTGTAATGTAGACGAAGCTTCTGTAATTAATGGAAATAAATACGTTGATTTGGTAAAAGCTAGCGTAGCCGATGAAAATGCTGAAGTTTTGGTAATTTCTGCCAAAATAGAATCTGAAATTGCTGAATTGGAAAGTTACGACGAACGCCAAGAATTTTTGGCCGATTTGGGCCTAACCGAGTCTGGCGTTAACAAATTGATAAGAGCCGCTTACCGCTTACTAGATTTATTCACCTACTTTACTGCAGGCGTACAAGAAGTAAGAGCCTGGACCATCACCAAAGGCTTTACCGCACCACAGGCCGCAGGAGTCATCCACACCGATTTTGAAAAAGGTTTTATCCGTGCCGAAGTCATTAAATACAATGATTTTGTAACCCTAGGCTCTGAGGCTGCTTGTAAAGAAGCCGGAAAACTAGGCGTAGAAGGTAAAACTTACGTAGTAGAAGACGGCGACATTATGCACTTTAGGTTTAACGTATAAGGGAGAAAGTGAAAGGTAGGAAAGTGGTAGGTTGAAAGTTTGAAATTTAGGCACGCCCAATCTTGATACTTGATACTCAAATCTTGATACTTGTTTAGCATTGCTGGCCTTGCTTGCCGAACAAAGAAAAACTCAATATCGACCCATAACTAACCTACCTAATGGCAGGCAGACACTCATAACCCATAACTCGTAACCCGCAACTCATAACCCGTAACCCGTAACTCAAAGAAGTACGCCCTTTAAAAACAGAAGTGCAAAAGAGAAATAAATAATTAATCCGGTTACATCCACCAAAGTGGCTACAAAAGGCGTTGAAGAAGCGGCTGGATCGGCACCTAATTTTTTGAGCAGTAAAGGCAACATCGAGCCCATAAGCGTACCCCAAAGCACTACACCAATTAACGAACAGCCTACCACTAAACCAATTAAAATATAGTGTTCGCTAAACGAGGGTGCCAAAAAATGCCAGGCGGCAATTACCGAAAAACTGAGTAAAGAGAGCGTAAGCCCTAAAAATACGCCTGAAAATATTTCGCGACGCATTACGTTCCACCAATCTTTTACAGTTACCTCGCCCAAAGCCAAGGCTTGGATAATTAGCGTGGCCGCTTGCGAGCCACTATTGCCTCCGCTAGAAATGATAAGCGGAATAAAAGTAGCTAAAATAACCACTTTGGCAATTTCGTGCTCAAAATTAGACATGGCGGTGATGGTAAGCAATTCGCCAAAAAATAGCACAATAAGCCAAACCACACGCTTTTTATACAGTTTAAAAACAGGCACATCTAAATACGGTTCGTTTAACGCTTGTGTACCACCCAATTTCTGAATATCTTCGGTATATTCTTCGTGGGCAATCCATAAAATATCATCTACGGTTACTATCCCTAAAAGCATTTGGTTGTCGTCTACAACGGGCAAGGCCACACGGTTGTTCATTTTAAAAACATTGATAGCTTCTTCTTGCGGATCGTTTACATGGAGGGCAATTAACCTGTTATCGGTAAGCTCGCTAATTTTTACTTCCGGATCAGCCAATAAAATTTCTCTGATACGTATATCGTCTAGCAAAATTCCCTCTTTGTCTATCACGTAAACCACATCAATGGTTTCGGAGTTTTTGCCATAGCGCCTAATGTGCGATAGCACACGGTTTACCGTCCAATCGGTTTTTACCGCAATAAAATCAGGCGTCATCAATCGGCCTACACTGTCTTCTTCGTAACCCAACAAGTGCAAAGCTTCTATCCTGTCGTTATCGGGCAATAAAATAAGTAAGCGCTTTACGGCATCGCCTTTTAATTCGCTAAACAAAGCTGTTCTATCATCGGGCGGCAATTGCCTAATCAGTTCGGTAAGTTTGTTGCTTTGTAGTTTTTTGATAATCCGCTCTTGCGTAGGAAAATCGAGAATGCGAAAAACATTTACAGCTCTTTTGATAGAAAGCGTTTCGATAAATTTTACGGCATATTGCGGAAGCTCATCTATCAATTGTTCGACCTCAGAAATGTTAAGGTCGTTTAAATAGGGTTTTAACTGCTTCTCACGGTCATTTTCTAACAATTGTAATACTTCATCCACCTGCAGTTCTTCCATAACTTATCAATTTACATGTGCCTACCAAATTTAAGAATACAAAAATGCCTTTTTCTTTTCAAAAAGCCAATGGTTAATATCCGAATTAGTTTTATATTTTTGCACCTACAACATATGTTTCCGTAGTTCAATGGATAGAATGTCAGATTCCGGTTCTGATGATGGGGGTTCGAATCCCTTCGGAAACACTAAAAAAATCGTAGCAGTTCATTAGTAAATTTGAAAATCATGGCATCAACTCCAAAGAAATATATACCCGTTTTGGTTTTTATCTTGTGTTTGGCCTTGCCTTTGGCCATTGGGGGCTTAGGTGGGTTTCTTACCTTTCAATCGGTAAAAACCTGGTATGTTACGCTCCATAAACCTACATTTAATCCCCCCAACTGGATTTTTGGCCCAGTATGGACCACCTTATACATTTTAATGGGTATAGCTTCGTTTTTAGTGTGGCAAAAAAGAAAAGAAAGTTCCATGTACAAAAGTGCAGTTGCAATTTACTTGATACAGCTGGTTTTAAATTTAATGTGGTCGTATTTGTTTTTTTATAAACATCAAATAGGTTGGGCACTGGCCGAAATTGTGCTATTGTTAACCATGATTGTTGTGAACGCTGTGGTTTATTATAAAATCAATAAAACTGCGGCTTGGCTGTATCTGCCTTATATTTTGTGGGTTAGTTTTGCGACTTATTTAACTTACAGTATCTTTACTTTAAATTAAGCATGCCCTCAATATGAAAAAATTACTATTCGTTTTAATGTGGTTGTTTACGGGCAATTGTTTTGCACAGACGGCTGGGATTGATAACTTTTTGATCAAAGAAAACTTGCTTAAGAACAGCAAATTGGCCATTATAGCAGCCGATTCGGTGGGCAACCCCATGGAAACCATCAATGGAACTTATACGTTTAGTGCCAGTGGATTTACACAAGAACTTACTTTTAACGACGGGATAGCAGTTTTACCCTTACCTATCGCCAAATCTACTTTTGTATATATTAAACACGAAAACGACCAAGGAACACACAGCAAATTGGTGTATGTGTACAAAAACGACGAAGGACTAAATCCATTTACCATTAGCCGAATGATCTTAATCATTATACCGCTGATTATCATCGTGTTAATTTTTGCCTTTAAAAGGTTTATTTACCTTGGCATTATCCTCATCCTAGTTTATTTTTATTTTACCTCAAGCCAAGGATTAAACGTAGGTACTTTTTTTGAAACCACTTTTGATTACTTAAAAAGTTTGGTTTAGCAGGATAGTGTTTCGTATTTAGTAGTTAGATTGGGTGCATTAGACCATTTACCCTAAACCTTTAATATTTCAAACTTTAACTTTCAACCTTCAACCTTTAACTTTTAACCTTCAACTTTCCACCTTCAACTTTCCACCTTGTACCCTTAAAAAGGCAAACCAATTCCAAAATTGTATTGTAAAAAACGGTAATTGTCTGGACTGTGCTTTAAGTTGTAATTGGCCTTAAAGTCTTTCCCTCCTCTTAAAAATTTCCCAATTACCCATTGCTCTTGCCCTATAAATTGAGGATCTTTAATTTTTAAACCAATATCAAACCTAAATACAAAAAAATCTACATCGTATCTAAAACCCAACCCTGTGCCAATAGCAATTTGATTGCCTAAATTACTAAAATTGAAGTTGCCACCTGTTTGAGAACTTGCTTTGGAGATGTTCCAAATGTTTCCAAAATCTACGAAAGCAGCACCATTAAGTTTGCCACCAAAAAACTTTCTAATCAATAAATTGCGGTACTCAACATTGGCCTCTATGCGCATTTGTCCCAATTGGTCTATCCCAAAAAATGCTCTTCTGGCTTCTTCAGAGCCCAATGTTTCTCTATTGTAATTACCTGGGCCCAAAGTACGTGCTTGCCAAGCCCTTACACCGCTAGAACCACCAGCAAAAAATAATTTCTCGAAAGGCATATCGCTAGAGTTGCCATAGGCAAATCCCACACCTGCATTTAAACGCAAAACCAACTGTTTGTTTTCCCCTAAATTTCTATACCATCGCACATCAATATCTGGTCTTACAAATTGTGCAAAGGGCAAACTTAGCAAGGTCGCATTCCGGCCTGCCGAGTCTACTTTATTACCCGTTAACTTAGAAATCCCCTGCAAAATATTACCTGCCGCCTCTATTCCTCCCCTAAAATAAACGAAATTTTCATGCAGGTTTAACTTGTTGGCGTTTGCGGTAAAATTGTATTTTGAACTGGAGGTAAGTAATTTGGTGGCCAACAAATTAAGGTAATATAAATTAGCGCCATTTAAAATCAAATCCAAATTGGATACATTACCAAACCTATATTCAAAATTTACGGGTGTAAACGAATGAAATTTACTTTTTGTTTCGGGCCAATCGTAGGTAATGGAGTTAATGATGGTTTTTCGCACAAAAATATCTACTTGCGAAGCATACAAATAGCTTGAAGAAAAAGTGGTGTAAGGCATACCATTTTTACCCATTAATGGAATGCCAAAGGGCACCACTAACCTTGGTACCGTTAAACTTGCACTTACCGAAAAATCTGTTTGGTAAACATCTTTAAACAACGGTTGCCCAGAGCCAATCCTCGATTGTAAACCGCCCTTTACCTGAAATTGAAATCGCTCTGCACCGCCTAAAAAATTGTTGTCGGTGTAAGTATTACTTATATTAAAACCCACAACAGATGCGTTAAAAGGGATTTCACCTTCTATCCTATTATTTCTTCGCTTTTGCGGAATAAGCATAATTACAGGCTCTACTTTTAGCGTGCTGTCTTTGGGTTTGGTATACTCTATTTTAACATTTTTAAATACGTTGAGCTCATAAAGCCTATCGTAGGTTAATTTTTCTTTGTTGATATCGTATATTTCTCCCTCTCTCAAAAAATCGTAACGCAAAATTGGATTTCGCCTAAACTTGTTTGATAAATCGGTATACCTTATTCCTCTTAACATGATAGGATTGAGTTTCAAAGAATCAATAAATCCAGCTGAATTGGGTGCAATAA
>CANHHZ010000047.1 GCA_947460275.1 Sphingobacteriaceae bacterium
CATTTTGCATAGCGGCTTTGAACACAAACACAATTAAACACAAGTCAATTAAATCAACACCACAAACTTAGGGGGAATAAAACTATTATTTTGAAATTTGCAAGCTTGTATTTTAATGAGATTTTTTGGCACATAAATTATTCGATTTGCAGTGCACTGTAGCCCGTTCCAGTTTTTACCAACTTTATTTTAGCGCCAATTCGGTCTTTCAATTCTCCTACATGCGAAATAATACCAATGGATTTATTTGAGGTATTTTGCATGTCTTCTAAAATAGTAATGGCTTGGTCTAAGGATTCTGGGTCTAAAGTTCCAAAACCTTCATCGATAAACAGAGATTCGATGTTTACGTTTTTAGCTGCCAAATCTGATAAACCAAAAGCGAGGGCCAAACTCAATTTAAACGTTTCTCCACCAGACAAAGAAGTTACCGCTCGTTGCGAATTGCCCATGTATGTGTCGATCACCTTTAAAGTATCCGAATCTGCCTCAGCGTGCAACAAATACCTATCCGAGAAACTTTGCAACCTGCCATTTCCATAAGCTATTAACTGAGTTAAAGTAAGCTCTTGTACAAAATTAGAGAACTTTTTACCAGTAGCATCACCAATTAACATGTTCATTTTGGTCCACAGATTCAATTCTCTTTGTAAGCCTTCTAAAATTAGCTGGTTGGCCTGTTGCTTTTGCCTATTTGCTTCATCTAATTTTATTTTATTTTCAATTTCCCACGTTTGACGAGTTTGTTGTTCAATTTTTTCGATTAATGTATCCATTTCGGCAGTAACTTCTGCTAAGGACACCGCTTTATCATCCTTTTGAAGAGCTGAGGCTAAATCTTTAGCTAAAGTTTCTGCATTTGTTTTTAAAGCTACCTCATCATTGTTCAAATTTTGGAGCGTATTTCTTAGTTGGCTAGCTTCTAACTCGTTTAAAATTAACTTACTTAAATCCATCCAATTCGCTATACCTAATGGATTTAACTTTTGGCTAAGTTCAGTTATCATTTGCTCAAGCAAGTTATTTAGAGTGACTTTTTCATTTTCAGACTTTTCCAAAAGTGCTAATTCTGCCTCTAATTTTAACTTTGCAGAAGTAAAAGATTGCTTTCGATTTGCAATTTCAGTGATGATATCCTCTCCCGAATACAGTGCTAATCTTGCAGATTTTACCGCAGCTACATTCTTTTTAAGTTCCAGCCATTCTTCATAAACAACTTCTAATTCCTTGATAATGAATTGAGCTTGCAAGGCTTTCTCCAACTCATTTAATTGGTCTTGATAATTCTCAATTTCTTTAAACTTTTTATTCAATTCCGCTATCGGCTGATTTTTATCCCACTTCAATATTGCGGCTAATTGATCAATCTTGTTTAAATTAAGTTGGTATTTTGCTTCTTCTGGCGCTAATAACTTTTGCTCATCAGCCAAGTTGTTGAGAATTGAATTTATTGTGGCTTCTAACTTGTTTTTGTGATCTTTTAAGCTATTCAATTGCTGTTCTAAATTGTTAAAAGCTCTTTGCTGGGCATCTAAAAGGATTTCCTTATGCGCTTCAACATAGGGATGATTGGTTGAACCACACAAAGGACAAGGGCAATTTTCTTTCAACTCGGCTCTCAAGCCATCTAGGTCTTTAATTTTTCTAGATTCTTCAATTTGGGTTTTTGCTTGTTGAAACTTTTCCAACAAATCGACCTCTTGATTTTTAATTTTAACCAAATCTTGGTTCATGGCATCTATATTTTGGCCATGTGATAAAATCCTATTTTTACGTTGGCTTAGGGATTCTAAAGCCATATCTGCCAGCTTTCTTTCTCCAATCAAATCGCTTGCAGGTATTCTAAGCTTGGTATTTCTTTCCCTTTCGGTGAGTAATTCGGCTTGCGATGTCACTTTAACGGCTAAAGACTTTTGTTGGATCTGTTCTAAAAACTGCTGCAGCTGATTATAAATATCTTCCGTACCATTTAGCTCGCAACCAAGTGCTTTGAGCTGCTTTTGGCGATCACCTAAAATAGCATGTTTGGTAGATTTAGTGTTTTCAATAGTTTTTTCTTTCTCTAAAAATTCCAAAATTTTAGTTTGGAAGTCGTTTAATTCATTTTCAAAATTTGCTGGGGTAACTTCTTTATTGAGTAAACTCGAAGCAGCAGATAAAATATCGCTTAGTTGTTGTTTTAACGTTTTTGTACTCGAAAGCAAATCTACTATCGATTTTGACAATGTAGTTTCTTTGTCTTGATTTTGTATTAAAAAATCATATTCTTCCCTAAAAACTACGAATTTATTGTGTGTATCTAATTTGGCAATTACAGGCGCTAATTCTGCTCGCTTTTGTGCCAGGTTAATGGATGTAGTTTTTAATTCCGCTTGCTTAAGAAGTAGTTTTTCGATGTTAATTTTCAGATCCTTTTTAAGGGCTAGCTCCTCTTTTTTTGAGTTATTAGTTCCTAACAAGGGTTTTATGTTTTCGAGCTCTTGCTGTATAGCGAGCAATTCTTCTTGTTGCAGTAAAATGTTTTCGCCCATTTTTATGCGGTGGTCTCCCTCCTTCTTTTTGGCTAAACTAAATCTATCGAAAACCTTTTTACCTATTGACCTATAAATAGAAGTGCCGGTGATATCCTCCAACAAAGCATTTCGTTCATCTTTTTTTGCCAAAAGCAATTTAGAGAATTGTCCCTGTGCTAAAATCATCGATTGCACAAATTGCTCATAGTTCAAGCCAATGATTTTCTCTATTTCCTTAGGTACATCCGAAATTTTATTAGAAATAATGGTGTTGTTGTTTGTCACATCTACAATTTCATGTAAACGCTCTTTTAATGTACCAGTGCTGGCCCTACTCATTGACCAATTGGCTCTATATTGTATCTCGTTTACAATAAATTCGACTTCCGCAAAACAATCTTTAGCATGTTTAGTTAACACTACGCCTTCTTCTTCCACTACGGTTTTGGAAATTGATTTATCTATTCTGGGAATGCGATTGTATAATGCTAAGGTTATTACATCTAACAAGGTCGACTTGCCGGCGCCTGTAGGCCCAGTGATGACAAACAAGCCTGAGTCGGCCAATACCCCATTCACGAAGTCAACAGCATGCTCTCCTTTGAGCGAGTGTATATTTTTAAGTTTTATGCTACAAATTTTCATTGCAAAAGTTAACGTTAAATGGGCCGATTAATTATTGTCTTCTAAAATTTCGCGAAAAGCATTTAAAAGCTCATCCACATGATCTTTTTCAAGCGATGGATCTTGCTCCAATCTTTTCTTAAACAAATCGATAGGTTGAAATTGACTAATATCCTCTCCATTATTTAACAAAGCTCCCGTACCTTGAACTTTATGCTTGAATTCTATTTTACCTTTAACAATTTGTAATCCTTCGTATTCGGCGGTGCTCAACAATTCATCTAATTCTTTAACCTTAGCTATGCTCTCCTGTTCTTCTATAATTTGAAGCTCTATCAAGTCGGGCAAAACTGTGGTAGGTACATGCTTAGAAAGTTTATCTAAAGCCTCATTAAGCGTACCTTTTAGGGTAATTAATTTCCTAAAAGCAGGAATATTTATGGATTGCACATTAAATTGATCGTTTTCGACCGTTAAAACAATTACCCGTTTGGTATCTTCTTTTTCACTAAAACTTAAAGGAATAGGCGAACCGCTGTATTGAACATTTTCATTTCCAACAGCTTGTGGTTTGTGGATATGCCCCAAAGCCACGTAAGAAGTGTTGGCACCAAAAATATTAACATCAATACCAGCTTGATTTCCAATTTGAATTTCGCGTTCACTTTCGGTTGTTTCTGCGCCTTGGGCAAACAAATGCGCCATGACCAGCAGTGGAGTATCCGAAAAGTGCAGTTGATGATGATGAGACACTTGCTGAAAATAAGTAGCCAAACCTGCTCTAATTTGCACAATTTTATCGTCGTAAGTTTCGCCAGCTAGCGCTTGCCTAATGTCTCTATCTCTAAGGTAGGGTACAGCAGCGATTACAACTTTTTGATTGTTTTTTTCGACAGTAAAAAACAGTTCGTCTATTGACTCTGGGGATCCACCAACAATAGTCACATCCAAAATTTCAAGCAACTCTTTAGGCGCATTTAATACTTGTGCAGAGTCGTGGTTTCCTCCAGTAATCATTACCTTACAGTTGAGTGGTATCATGCGTTTTAAAAACATGTAATATTGTCGCATGGCTTGTTGCGAAGGGTTAGCTTGGTCAAATAAGTCGCCCGACATTAGTAAAACATCAATTTCTTCTTCTTTAATTACTTTGATCAACCAATCAAAAAACAGCTCCATATCCTCATGAAAGTCTACTTTAAGTAACTGTTTACCGATATGAAAATCGGAAGTGTGTAAAATTTTTAATGCCATGACCGAGCTCTTAGGTTAATTATTAAATATGCGTTATTATTTTGTATGGCTAAAGCCAAAAGTAATCTTCTACAATAAATGTGCATTTAGTAAAATTAAGCCGCCATATAAAATGGCGGCTTTGAACAAAAAAACACAATCAGATGAAATGAACAACGATACAAAATTATGAGTAATAAAGCGATTGTTTTTTATTTTGCAAGCTTGTTTTTTAAAAAAAATAATTGAGCCCATTTAAATATGGTCTATTTAACGCTATTTGTTAATTACACTTATATTCAAGCTTAATAAACTATAAATCTGGCAATAACTATTCATTAAGATTTGGGGTGAATGGCACCTAATTTATCTAATAAACATATATTCTCCTAAATCTAATACAGCTATGATTTCCATCATGATAGTTTCTTTTTTTGCTGTATCGTTATAAGTTGTATAACAGTAACCGGCATACGTTCGAATTCTGTTATAGTGTATCCCCCTTCCAAATTGGGAATCATTTGGATCTGTTTTAAATATTTTATTTAAAAACTCATTTCCAGGGATTAAATCATTGTAATTATCTATAATAAACCTTAAAAAACGCTCGTATACTTCTGTGGTGTTTGGCTTATTAGTAACAATATAAGAGAAATTACCAACCCTTAAACCTATCAATTGCGAGTTTAGAGTAATATCATTTATTTCTTGATCAATTACCTCTTGTTCAACATCATCTGCCTCATCGATAGGTAAGGCTTGAACTGGGTAATTAACTATTATATTTTCGTCTTCTGAATTTCCCGATGAATCATCAATTAAAATAGAAAGTTGATCAACTAAAACTGATGTTAATTTAGCTTTTCTTTGTTCGTGAAATTGAAGAAAATCGACCAAAGCTAATGAAGTGTCTTCAGCAATATGATTAAATTTTTTATAGAAGTTTGAGTCTGTGTGACTGGCAACATATTCCTCTAATTCTCTATCTCTTTTAAGAGCTCTGTTATCTTCTTCTGTGGAAAAACACAAATTAGCAATGGTATTTATTTTTGGCTCAACTTGATCTTTAAAATTTATGATTGGTGGAAAATTGTCGGCAATTAGTTTAGACTTAGGATGCAAATGATCTTTATCGTAAGATTGATAAGCATACGGTAAATCTCTATAAATTAAGGAAAGAACTAACCAAGAGTCACTTTCTTGGTATTCTTTATCTAACCAAGATTCAACTACATCAGAATTGACCGTATACAATACTTTTTTCTGTTTATCTTTTATGCCATTAACTAAAATTTGATAATTAAAATTTTGATTTCGTAATTTAAAAATTCCATCATTACTTACCGACTCTCTTAATTGGGTAAGTAAGGTATCACCATGAGAACCAAAAACCTTTTGTAGTAAGGAAACATAAATGAAATTTTGTGCATCTGCTCTAGAGCTCTTATCCAAAACACCCCCCTTAAATATATGATATATTATGGGAATGAGCACATTCTTCGATTTTAATACTTGATTATCAATTTTTAATTCATTTTTTAAAAATTGGAAGGTTTTTAATATGGCAGTTCTAATATCCATACTACCATCTTTCTTTTCAAATGCTGTAATAATTGTTTGAATCGTTTCAGTTTTAAAATTACCAACTTTGAAAAGTATGGGGCTATTAGTTAAATATAAACACGCCCTCATTACAAAATCTGTATCTATTTCATATTTAAGTTCAAGAACATCCCTAATTAAGTCGTCAATTTTTTCTCTTGCCTCTTCCCATTGAGAAACAATAGTAGAAAATAACAAATCGGATTTTGAAAGAACCTTCCCACCACTGTTTATTCTTATGAAAATTTCTGCCACCTCATCTAAATTTGGATTAGATATTTCAGAATAATTTATGGTTGGATCAGAGTGAAGTTTATTAATTAATTTTTGGACACAATGAAAAACTTTCATTTGATTTGCTGCAGTATTTTCAAAAAACAGATTCCAAACCTCATCGCTAACAATACTTCGAAAGCTAGATTCAAACTTTTCAGCTTGTTGATCTACCCATTCTTTACTCATTAAATCATGTACCTTGTACCAAGCAGAACATCCGTTGGCATTGGCTTTTAATACATCATCTTCAGACATCATTTTAAACCAAACTAAACTTGCTTCCTCTTCATTGGCTATTACATCCTTTTTTTCAATAGCAGCATTATTTAAAAAATTACCTAAAAAATTAAAGTACAAATACCGCTTTACATAAGCATTTGGATTATTTACTCTTGCTCTATTTTTTTTTCGGGTAAAAGAACCTTGCGTGGCTAAATAGATTGATGTGATTCGCTGTTGCCCATCTAAAACCGCTTGTAAAGATGCATCAGCCACATTTGGTCTGGGTCTTTTTTTATTAAACATCCCATCGCTAAGTTCGTTGTATTCTCTTAAAAGCTCATAAAATTGATAATCATTAATTTTTTCATTAGGAATGTCCCAAATTAAAAAAGTGCCAATTGGATAATCAGCATAAATTGAGTCGAATAAATTTTCGATTTTACTTTCATCCCATACATATTTTCTTTGAATGGCTGGCAAACAAATAGTTCCGTTATTTACTTGCTGTACAATTTTATAAATTGTTGTTGTTTGATACTTCATTTATAATCTTTCTCTTTTTTTATAATTGATAATTTAAACTATGTATTTCGTTTAGGTTTGTAGAGCGGTTTATCTTTTTAATAAAATTTCAATTAAATAAGGTGATAAGTGTTTATTTTTTAAATTTAAATCAAGTAGATTGCATTTAACTTTAAATTTATGTGACATTGCGTCTTGTCACGTATAAATCTGGTGTATTTAACATCAAAACCTATTTTTTCCTGCATTTTTAGCTCTTTGTAAAATAAAGTCGCCACCTTTCAATGGCGACTTTGAACAAACAAAAAACACATTATGAAACACTGCAAAAATCAGTATTATTAAAATAACAAATCTGTTTTTGCAAGCTTGTATTTTTGAAGAAATTTAACTGAAATATTTTTTGACAATTGAGGTTAGCAAAGATATGATTTACCATTCTTCAACAATATATTGTCTATCAATTTCAATTTTCTTTTTTATTCCCCTACCTCCTTGAATAACATATAATTTGGCCAAATCTAAACCTAAGGCTTCATTAAAAGTTCTACTAATTAAAGAAATTTTAGACTCCCAATTGCTTTGATCATTGATATTGCAAATAGCTTCAATTTTAGCTCGTCTTTCGGTGTACCTCTCTCCATCTTCGGGTAGCAATTGTTCATAAAACATACTATTGTAAATTTGATAGAGATCATTTTGATGATTCACCAAATCATTTGGATCAAATCCTTCTGGATTATTGTATTGGAGTAAAAAAATATATACTACCCTGTGCAAGGGGGAAAGATTAATTTTAAGGTTACCTAAATTTTTAAAGTAGAACTCTTTTTTTATGCCTTTTATGGTAAGCGGTTGTGGAATAGGATTTAACAGCCAACGACTTTTAAACAGCATGTTTTTTCGCAGCCCTTCAAAAATACTTAAAATGTGGTTAATTAAATTTGGATCTACCTTGCGTTCACGCATATCTTGCAAAGCTACTTCGCTAATATCAGCCGTGCGCATTTTAAAACTCACTTGGTCTTTTTGCGGGCAATAATCCATCATACAACCTTTTGGCGTAAAATTAAGTTGTTGTTGCGCATCAGTCATATTGTCAAACCATTTTCTTATCAATACCGATGCAGCCACATGGTAGGCCACGGGATAACGCTCGTCGCTGCCCGGAAAATACGAATCCCAACCCGAGGTTTGCACCATAAGGTTTAAACCCGTATCAAAATCTATCCCATTAAAAAAATTATTAGGATGATTAGGCAAATCTGTCAAAAAAACCACCATTTCTTGATCGCCTATGTCTTCATGCTTTCTAAATTCGTTACATTTTTCAAAAAACCAAGAAAGTTCTTTTGATGTGATTTCTTGAGCTATATCTTGATGGGTTATGCCCTCTTGTTCATTAACTTCTGGCTCTTTTGTATCAAAACGGATTACACCCTTGTAGCTTTTTAACAAATTCAATACATCCCAAAACTTAAACACATTATATTCTGGAGACCGCACTAACCATAGATTTGTCATAATTTAAAATTAAGAGGTTAAAATCGTTAAGCATTATAGCTTAAACTGATTTAAAAATAACAAAATTATTTCTATTCTTAAATTGTTTTATCCACCATGGCTTTTAAAGTTTGGAGGATGATTTGATCCAGCTCTAAAAAGGCTAAACGGAGTTCAGACTTATCAAAATTGTGGTATTTAAAATTGGGGATTTCGAGTACTTTGTTGATTTCTTTGATATCTAAGCCAGCTCCAAAAAATATAAATTCCCAGTTGCCTTGCTGCTGTAATTTTACAATGGTTTGCCTTACTTGGTTTGCACAATATAATTTAGAAGCATTTTCATGTCCATCGGTTAATACCACAAACACTACTATTGGAATTTCAACGCCTATTGATTTTTTAACTAGATGGATATTGATCATTATCGCATCATATAGTGCGGTTAAACCCTGTGGATTTAAATTTTTAAAATGTTTTACGTTTTGAGCATTGCTGAAATAATTTTCGGTATTGAAAGCGCTGCTACTAAATTTAAATTCAATAGCATATTTAGCTTTCAGTTGTCTTGTTTTTTTAAGGTGAGCAATTAAATGTTTGTTCAAGTCATTCCAGTAGGGCGACATACTCTTGCTAGCATCTATGAGTAAATGGTAATAAATGGTTTTCATTTTCCAAAAATCAATATTAAATCCTTGGCCATTTTAGAATTACAAGCTTGTATTTTTGGTAAGTAAGAGGGGGGGGTAAGAATAAAAGCGCAAGGAAGCAATTAAATCTAGCATTTACTAATTAAGCCTGATTTGATCATTTCATCAAAGCATACATCTTGATATTTATCTGCTGCTTTGCGGGCGGTAATTTCTAATGGATGCTTTTCGTAGCCAATTGTAGCCAAAAGCTTAGCGTACTCTTTCTGATCGCTTGCATTACGGATATCTAAAAAATGTTGGTATTCGTGTATAATGGTGTTGGTAAGACTTAACAAACTTTCATGGCCATTTACATAAATACAAATTTGTGTACCAGAGGAGTAATAAAGCCCAAAAAATTTATTGTGTTTGTAATATTTCACTTCGATATTGGGTAGTTTTTTTACTTTAGGTGGCATGCCTAAATTGGCAACACACCAATGCACCACCGCATTAATGTAGCCTACTTTGGTGCAATTTAACTTGTAAATGACATTATCCTCAGTTTTTTTGACTTTAAAGACCCAAAGTAAAAAAATAGCACCCATGTAAATGCTCCAGCAAGTCCAAAAAATTTCGTTGGTATTCATTTATAATTTTGGTAATTTTTTGATTTATTTAACACAAAGCTAAGGTTTGCTATTGATGTATGGTTAAATTTACAAGCTTGCAATTGGCAAAGCAAGTATTGATGTTAGTTTACTTTTGTTCGTGAAATAAAAATTACTTATTATTTATCATTACTAACTTAAAATTAATTCAAAAAATTATGACCTCAGCCCAAGAAGCAACTTTGCGTTGTGCAACCAGATTAAACTCAACTGTTCCTTCGAGAATAGTTAAAACAGACCTTCAAAGTTATGGCCGTTTGGGAGTGGTAAAAATTACTTTTACCTATAATAATCAAACGCATACCTACCAAGTTCCTTTTACACGACCTTATACCAACAAGGCCGAAGGAAAATTTGCTAACCTGTTAAACCTTAATCAACAGCGCAATGAAAACAACCAAACTTTTGAAGAATTTATAATGCGTATAACCAACAATTACCAAGCAGACCCCGCTATTGAAATACCTTGTAAGGTAGCTTTGGTGTAAAATGTGAAAGCCTAAAAGCTGCAGAAAATAGATGGACTATTTTTTACAGCTTTTTTAAAAAATAAATTTTCTATTATTTATTAGTTTGTCACACATAAAACCCTACCTATGCAATTATGGTGTGTTTAATTTTAATTGATTGATGGCAAACTTTACCGCTCAGTTTTACTCGATTCCTTTTTTTGTGGGTTAATTATTTTTTCAAAATAAGTAGCCGTTGCTGGATTTATTTTGATGATTTTTTTAAGGAGCGCATGTTTAAGTTGCGGAACTTTCTTTTTAAGCGTTGGCGTTGTTTTGTTCTTTCTAAAATAATACAACAGCAGCTTTGAAACTACCTTAAAATACGGATGTTGTGGCCATAATTTCTCGTAAATTTTCAGTATAAAATCATCGTCGTTTAATAATTTATCAAGTTTTAAAGCGAGCAGTAATAAATCGGGATTGAGCTCGAACCCGTTTAAGATTACTTCTTTATGGTGAAGTATAATTTTTGGTAGCGCAAGTAAATTTTTTCTAGCAGCTCTAGAATTTTTAAGCACTTTAACCATAAAACTGACGTCGTATTTAAATGCTCTAGGCAAAACGTTAAACACGTCAGAATCGGATATACAGGCAGCCAACATGATCTCTTTGTCTGTCCAAAATTGATCAAATGGAGGAGATAGCATAAAACATGCATTTGACTTGGCAGCAGCTAGCACAATACTGCGATTGTATTGTATTGTTAAACTGGCAAAGTTGATTACTTTTCCATTGATAGCTACCGCTTTTTGCATAAAATATTCCTCATGTAAGTAATGCTCAGGAAAACGGAAAATAAGTTCACTATCATATTTGAGCAAACGCAACAGCAATTTCATATTGCTACGTTGTGCAGGGGAGGCATAATCAATCACGTCGAGGCCGCCAGGGTTTTCAAACCACCAAAATGGGTAACGCTGATACGCTTGGGTAAGCACCTTTTCGTGATCACGCAATGCTGTTGCGGCAAATTGTATGGCAAATGGATTTTGTGTTACCGCTAACAACACTAACTTTTTATTGGCCTTTTGGCTTTCGCTAAGGTATTGCAAAGCCAGCCCATTTTGTTGTAAAGCAATACTTACCAACTCCTCCTCGGCTTTTTTGGTTTCATCCAAATTGCCAATAGTTAAGCCATCTGCTTTTAACTGTTCGATAATTTCTGAGCGTTCCATTAGTGCAATTTACAACATTAAATTATACTTTTTCTACCAAAGCCTCCCCTTCAAAAGAAATCCCCTCCCATCCACACAGCATAAATTGCCTAATGTTTTGATGGTCGGTTGTCGTTGGGCTAGACAATACGGCTTGGTAATGCTCGGCAAATAAATAAAGTGTATCAGCAACACTTAAATTGTTGAGCTGGGCAAAAGCAAAAACCTTGGCACTTGCTTGGTTTTGAGTGGCTTGGTTGTAGGCATCGCCATTTTTAAATGCAGTAGGTGTATGTTGGTAACGGGCTTCAATAAACTCAATAACGTGGTTAAAATTAATTGTATTTGCTTTTAAGGAGGTGAGCAGCTGGGCGAGTTCTTGGGTCATCTTGGTTTCTTTGTAGCGAAGTTAAGAAATTGTGGGTGATGAAGAATTTTAAAATCATAGCTATACTAACACTGGAACGTGGTTTTGAAAGTATGCTAAATGAGTGATAAATAGTTATTTTAAAATTTGAAAAGTAATTTTATAAACTATATTAGCCGCACCCTTTATTGAAGTTATCTCTATCCAGTGTTTACCTTTTACATAATAAAAAGACAGATTAGGTGAAAGCTGTGTTACATCAAGCTTATATCCAAGTATAATTAACCTACTCTTAAAAGATGCATATTCTTTACTATCTAAAGTCTGATAATAAATTTGTTTAGTGTATTCACTCGTTGGTTCACTGTAATACCCTAAATACTTATTTCCATTAATATATGAGTAAACATATATTTTATTTTGAACTTTATATAATGAAAAACCTTTTGAAGCTGCAAAAGTGTCAAATTTATCTAAATCAGATTTAATACAATAAACTAAATCATCTGCTGATAATTTCTGTGCATTAATATAATC
>CANHHZ010000048.1 GCA_947460275.1 Sphingobacteriaceae bacterium
CGCCTAGAAGACGGCCAAGTGGGCAGGGTGGTAGAAATTTTAGGTTAATGGTTGGTTTTTAGCATTGCTCTCTCAAGACTACCAACTTTTGTGTTATCGATTTTATTTAATTTGCCATCAAAATGCAATTATCTTTTAATAACGTAACAAAAAAATAACTGCTACGTCATATATTTGTATCATAATATTTTAAAATGGGTTACTTATTAAAATTCATATTCATTACCATCATTGTCTTATGGCTTATCCGCGGACTACTTCGTATAATTTTCCCCGCTATTCTTAGAAGCGTTTTTAGCAATTTACAAGACCAGGCTAAGCCAAATCAGCCCCGTCGAAAACCAGATGGCGCTATCTCTATCGATTATATGCCGCAAAAAGAAAAGAAAGGCAACGCCGATAAACTTGGCGATTTTGTAGATTACGAGGAAGTAAAGTAGCTAAAACACTCACTAAAAAAATTAAATACTTCTTAATCTGTATCAATTTTCTATTTTTGGGATTAGTTTAAACTTTAAAATAACCTAAATGAACAATTGGTTTAATAAAAATGGCATCCATTTAGCCATTATTGCAGCTTTTTTAGTGATCTGTTTCGCCTATTTTAGTCCTGTTTTGCAAGGCAAAGTACCCGCTCAAAGCGATGTGCTCCAATCTAAAGCCATGCAAAAAGAAATCATGGATTACAAAGCAAAGGATGGACACATTCCTTTGTGGACCAATCAAATGTTTGGCGGTATGCCGGCCTATCAAATCTGGGTGCAGTATGCTTACAATGGCGCAACTTATGGTATTGCTTTGGTTACACAAGCATTCCCAAACCCGGTTGGTACCGTATTATTGTTATTAATTGGTGCTTACTTTCTCTTTATTACTTTAAAAATTAATCCTTGGTTGGCCGCTGCTGGCGCCATCGCCTTTGCGTTTACCACCTATAATTTTGTTCTTATTGCAGCTGGGCACAGTAATAAAGCTTTAGCAATTGGCTTTTTTGCGCCTATTATAGCTGGTTTATTGCTTACTTTAAGGGGTAGATATTGGTATGGGGCGAGCTTAACCGCCTTGTTTTTGGCCTTAGAAATTAGGGCAAACCATATCCAAATGACGTATTATTTGTTTTTGGCTGTTTTAATTTTTGTTGGCATAGAGGCTTATCAAGCCTATAAAAACAAAACCCTACCTGCGTTAGGCAAAGCCTTTACGTTTTTGGGTGCTGCGGTTGTAGTCGCTTTAATGGTCAATGCAAGTTTGTTGTGGACCACCTCAGAATATGCGAAAGAAACCAATCGTGGTAAAGCTAATTTAACCAATGCTGCGGGTAAACAAGAAAGCATGTCTAAAGATTATGCCTATGCATGGAGCCAAGGCGTAGGCGAAAGTTTTACTTTCTTTATCCCTAACTTGTATGGCGGTGCAACTAGCGTTGATGAATTGGTAAAACCAGAAAGTAACTTGTACAAAGCGGTAGCAGAAGTTACTGGCGGAGATCCAAATCAAACTACACAGGCCATCCAACAATTGGGGCAAGGCCTAAACATGCAGCAATATTGGGGCGAGAAACCTGGTACTTCTGGAGGTTATTATTTTGGTGCAGTAGTATGTTTCCTTTTTGTATTTGGCTTATTTATTGTGCGCAGCCGTTTAAAATGGTGGATTTTAGGCACCACAGTATTGTTTATATTGCTTTCTTGGGGTAAAAACTTCCCGTTGGTGTCAGATTTGTTCTTCAATTATTTTCCACTGTATAATAAATTCAGAGCTGTTGAGTCTATTTTAGCCGTAGTAGGCTTAATGGTGCCAATCTTGGCATTTTTAGCTATCAAAGAAGCACAAGAAGGAAATATAGATCAAAAAGTGTTGGTCAAAAAATTAACCTGGGCGGCGGCTATTACTGGTGGTTTTGCATTAATTGTAGCGATTATGCCTACACTGTTCTTCAGCTTTAAAGCTTCTAATCACCAACAAATTGTTGAGGCACTTACCCAAAATCTACAAAATAACGCAGGTTTAGCACAAAAAATGACTAACGCACTAGTGCAGGATAGAATTAGCATAGCCAGAGCCGACGCTTTGCGTTCTTTCTTTTTTGTTTTAATCGCTTTTGGTATTGTTTGGGCATTCATCACTAAAAAAATGAATGCGCAACTGGCCTTTGGCTTATTGGCCGTAGCAGTGCTGATAGACATGTGGCAAGTTGATAAACGCTATTTAAATAACAATAATTTCGAAAGTAAAGCTGCTTTAGCTAATTATTACCAACCACGTGATGTAGATACTTTCATTATGGCCGACAAAGACCCTAACTTCAGGGTGTTTGATCAATCTGTCAATACGTTTTCTGATGCAAGCTCGTCTACTTTTCATAAAACTATTGGCGGATATCATGCCGCAAAGCTGAAAAGATATGATGAGTTGATACAAAATCAGTTTTCGAAGAGTATAAACCAAGATGTGTTAGATATGCTTAATACCAAGTATTTTATTTTGCAAGATCAACAAAATGGTTCCTACAAAATGCAACGCAATGCCACTGCCTTGGGTAATGCATGGATTGTAAAAGGTGTGGAGTTTGTTCAAAATGCCGACGAAGAAATGAAAGCGATTAGCAGTTTTGATCCTAAAAATGAAGCCATTGTTGATGAGCAATACAAAAGCTTGCTTGATACTACACGTTTAGGTGCAGATCCATCGGCTTTCATTAAAATGGAAAAATATCATCCAGATCATATTGAATACAGTTACAGCGCACCTCGCGATGTGATTGCCGTATTCTCAGAAATTTATTACGATAAAGGCTGGAACATGTACATTGATGGCGTGAAGAAACCTTATTTTAGAGCAAATTACGTTTTACGTGCTGCGCAATTGGAAGGAGGGAACCACAAAGTAGAGTTTAAGTTCGAACCTACATCTTACTACGCCGGAGAAAAAATTTCTTTGGCAGGTTCTATCTTGTTGTTAGCCTTTTTGGGCTTAGGTTTTTATACCGATAAAAAGAAAATAAAAACTGTTTAAGTAATATAGTAACATTTTAAAACCCTCTTGTCTGTTTGATGAGAGGGTTTTTTAATTTCATAACTTTCGGTTAACACATTCTTAATCTGTTGGTTCGATATTTGTATTGTAAAAAACAAACAAAATGCTTGAACTCATTTTTTTTATCTGTTTAATTGCACTTGTCATCTTTTTCTTTAGTCCTTTTGAATTGACCATTGAAGAGGAAAAGGATTAATCATCAATGGTGTGGTTTAAACTTCCAGACATTATAATTCAAAAGCTAACCAATGGAAAAACGAGCTGTAGATATTGTGGTTATTTCCGACGTACATTTGGGTACGTATGGTTGTCATGCTAAAGAGCTGCTCAAATACCTCAAAAGTATAAAACCCAATAAGATTATCCTAAATGGAGATATTATTGATATTTGGCAGTTTAACAAGCGCTATTGGCCAGAAGCACATATGAAAGTATTGCGCAAATTGATGAAGTTTGTGTCCGAAGGAATAGAAGTTTACTATCTTACAGGTAACCACGACGAAACCTTACGAAAATTTACTGATCTTCATTTGGGAAGTTTTCATTTGCAAAACAAATTGTTATTAACCTTAAACGGCAAAAAAGCATGGTTTTTTCATGGCGATGTATTTGATGTAACCATGCAACATTCCAAATGGCTTGCCAAAATGGGTGCAGTAGGTTATGATACGCTTATCTTAATCAATAGCTTTGTGAATTGGTGCCTACAGCTGATGGGGAAGCAAAAGATGAGTTTCTCTCAAAAAATAAAAGCAAAGTTTAAGGATGCCGTCAAATTTATCAATAGCTTTGAGCAAACTGCTGCCGAATTAGCCGCAAGCAAAAAATATCAATATGTAATTTGCGGCCACATACATCATCCCGAAATTAGAGAAATGAGTACAGTAGAAGGAAAGGTATTGTACTTGAATAGTGGAGATTGGGTAGAAAGCTTAACTGCACTCGAGTATCACAAAAAAGAGTGGAAAATTTTTAGGTATAATGCAAAAGATTTTGAAAATGATGTGGTAGACACAGGGTTATTATCAGACAGTGAAGATTTAGCAAGTAAACTAGATGTGCACATTTTATTTAAAAAGATGAAATTAGAGAGCTAAAATAGCTCAAAAATACAGATATTCGCTTTGAATGAAGATACTTTACGCCATACAAGGAACAGGAAACGGTCACATCAGCAGGGCAAGAGAAATTGTACCTTTGCTGCAGCAACATGGCGAATTAGATATTTTGGTGTCGGGCACACAAGCTGATGTAAAGCTAACGCAAGAATTAAAGTATCAAATGCATGGATTTAGCTTCGTTTTTGGCAAAAATGGGGGTGTAGCGCATTTTAAAACTTGGCAAAACATGAACCTACCCCGATTTTTCAAAGATATGCGCTCGCTTCCCTTGAAGGGTTACAACTTAATCGTTAATGACTTTGAACCCGTATCGGCATGGGCTTGCAAAATGCAGGGTATAGAGAGCGTTTCTTTAAGTCACCAAGCGGCTTTTAAATCTGCAAAAGTACCCCGCCCTCAAACCATCGATTGGGGTAAAATCATTTTAAGTAAATATGCGCCAACTACACATCATATCGGCTTCCATTTTCAAAAATATGATGATTTTATTCATACGCCAGTCATCAGAAGTGAAATAAGAGACTTGAAGCCTACTAATTTGGGACATTACACCGTTTATTTGCCTGCAGTAGATGATAAACATTTGCTAAAGTTGCTGCAGCAAATTCCATCGGTAAAATGGGAAGTATTTTCTAAGCATACTACACAAAGCTATACCGTTGCTAATGTTTTAATCACGCCAATAAACAACCAACAATTTAACCAAAGTTTGGCCAGTTGTGAGGGCTTATTTACAGGTGGGGGTTTTGAAGGACCCTCAGAAGCTTTGTTTTTAGGAAAAAAAATATTAGTGGCGCCCATGAAATACCAATATGAGCAACAATGCAATGCGTATGCACTAAAGCAAATGGGTTTTCCTGTAATTTGGAGCAGCAATAAAAATTGGTTGCCCATTTTAAAAGACTTTGTAGCGCAATCCCAAACGTGCCAAATAGATTTTCCTAACGAAACACAAGGGATAATTGCTCAAATGGTAAGAGATTTTGCAAAATAATTTCTTTCTTTGCTTATCCGTAACGTATGATCAATCAATTTCGACAATTAAATCCGCTGAATATTTTGCTTTTAGTGCTTTTCACATTTTTTATGCGACTGGCTATATTTATTGATCGACCTCAAAATTTACAATTTGAATTTTTAGAGTCTTTTGCCAAATTTTTCATTCAAATCCCACAAACAAGCTATTTTTCTGCCTTTGCTAATTTAAGTATAGCGGCCGTTCTTCTGCTTATTCAGGCACTGTTGTTTAACCGATTAATCAATAATCATAACTTAATGGCAAAGCCAAGTTACTTGCCAGCATTGTTGTACATCACTGGAGCAAGTTTATTTTTGCAGTTTTTTATTCTAAGTCCACCATTAATTTGCAATTTTTTATTGATTTGGATCCTGAGTAAATTTTTAAATCTCGGTAAGGCTCCAAATGCTATTTCCATCATGTTTGATATAGGAATGATTATAGGTTTGGGTACTTTAATATATTTTCCATTTATTGTGTTTTTGGCCTTGTTGTGGCTATCGCTTTTATTGTATCGATCTTTCAATTTGCGTGAGTGGATGGCGGGTTTTTTAGGGTTTTTGACTATTTTTTTCTTTTTAGCAGTCTTTTATTATTGGAACGACAACCTTAATCAATTTTATCAAATTTGGAGTCCATTGACCAATCAATTCCCTTCTTTACTAAAACTCAATTTAAATGATTACTTGGTGCTAGTTCCCGTTGCACTGATTTTAATTTTGGCCTTATTACAATTAAGAAACAACTTTTTTAGAAGTTTTATTGTCACTAGAAAAGCATTTCAAATGTTGTTTTTTATGCTTTTGATTACTTTAATTAGCTTTTATGCTAAAACAGATTTCAAAGTTTTTCACTTCATATTGAGTGTGCCGCCTGGCGCTGTTTTTTTAGCTTATTATTTTTCCAATGCCAAAAAAAGATGGGTTTATGAATCTTTATTTGCGATATTGATCATTACCATTCAGTACTTTTTATTTGTTTAACCTTTTTTAACAAAATAAAACCTTAAAACTTACCAAAGATTAATAGCTTTGTGCATTACTTAATGCTGTGAATGTATAATCTGGTTATAGATATAGGAAACACCAACAGTAAACTAGCGGTTTTTGAACAAAAAGAACTGGTTTACTATCAAATGTTCAACACGTTAGACAAGGCTAGCTTAGCGAGCATAATTGAAAAATACCAGATCAAAAATGCAACAGTTTCTAGTGTAAATAAAGAGAACAGTGAGCTAAGCGATTTTTTGAAACAATCGACCAACTATATTCCCTTTACTACAGAAATTACGGCCGGTATTAAAAATCACTACCAAAGTCAAGCCACCCTGGGATTGGACAGGTGGGCAAAAGTAATCGCAGCCAATTGCTTATACAAGGCATGCAACTGTTTATTAATAGATGTGGGCACTTGTGTAACGTACGATACAGTTACGGCAAATAGCGAATACTTTGGAGGAAGTATAAGTTTAGGAATTAAAATGCGCTTCAAAGCGTTAAACTATTATACCAACCGATTACCGTTGGTAGATTGGCAGGTAGAAGACCAGGAAATTCCCGAAGGTAGTACAACTATAAATGCTATAAAAAACGGTGTTTTGCAAGGATTAGTTAACGAAGTGGAAGGCTTTATAGCTATAGCAAATGCTAAAAAAGAGAGTTTAAAAGTAGTTTTAACCGGGGGTGACGCAGTTTTTTTGAACAAACAATTAAAAAACAGCATCTTTGCTGCCCAAATACTACACGAACCATATTTGGTTTTAAAAGGATTAAATGAAGTTATTACAGGTTAATATGTACAATAGATTAAAATATTCACTTACAGTTTGCTTAATATTAACTGGCGTTTTTGCAAATGCACAGGTTACGCTACAATCTCCATATTCTAAATTTGGTGTAGGAAATTTAAAAGGAACGCTTTTAACTCAGTTTAGGGCAATGGGCGGGGTGTCTACCGCTATAAATAAACCTACTTTTATCAATAACATCAATATGCAAAACCCGGCTTCTTATGCAAGCATAAATACGGCTACTTTAGACATGGGAATGAGCGGAAGTTTTACGATGTTGAAAAATAATAATCAAACCGAAAATAGTTTTAATGGCGCTTTAAGTCACGTGGCGCTCGCTTTCAATGTGACTACAAAATCGGCATTGAGTTTTGGAGTTTTGCCTTATTCTGAACTAGGCTATAATTTCAAAAATACCACTACCATTGGCAGTACCACAACTAACACCAAAACAGTTGATTATAAATATACTGGTGAAGGGGGCTTAAATAAAGCGTATTTAGGTTACGGTATCCAATTAGGCGATCACCTTAGGGTTGGTGCAAATGCCGAATATATTTTTGGAAATTTATCGGAAACTAAATCTACAGAATTGGTTAACGAACCCGGTGCGGTAAACTCTCGAGTACAAGCTAAAAATAGTGTAGGAGGTTTGTCTCTTTCTTATGGTGTGCAATACGAGTTCAAGCTTGACAATAAAGTTTCATTGGGGCTAGGTTATTCTGGATCGTCTTCATCCAACATCTACTCTAAAAAGACTCAGGTGGTAACCCAATATTTAAAAGATGCGCTTGGTAACGAATTGCCAGCTAATGATACTTTGTCGTTGGTTGAAAATGCCCAGGCAAATTTGAAATTACCTTTGATACACAACTTTGGTATAAGCTTGCAAAAAGACAACAAGTGGTTAATGGCAGCTGATTATCGCATGGGAAAATGGTCTAATTTTACTATTGGAAATATAAACCAAGGTTTGCAAGATACTTATGGGTTTTCTGTGGGTGGCCAGTTTACTCCAGACGTAACTGCCATCAATGGTTATTTCAAAAGGGTAGATTATAGAATGGGCTTTCAATACGATAAAACATACGTACAAGCCAATGGTAAGGACGTAAAACAAATGGCCATCACCGCTGGTTTAGGGCTACCTTTATCATCTTATTCGCGTGGTGCTTTTTATAGAATGAACATTACTGCCGAACTTGGTAAAACTGGAATGGCAACCACTGGTATGCTACAAGAAAAGTACATAAAACTACATTTAGGCTTTACCTTAAATGACAGTTCTTGGTTCCGCCGATTTAAATTTGACTAATGCAAGCCTGGGCAGCTAAATGCTTGGCGTTTCTTGCGCTATTTTGTTCATCTGTATTTTTCTCGGCTTGTGGTAGCGACGACCTTAAAAATGTCCCGTCCATTTCGTCAAAAAAAATAATTTTGAGTAAAGACCGCTCTTATGGTGTCGAAATCATTTACAGTGACTCTGCAAAAGTAAAGGCCAAAGGCTTTGCCCCGATATTAGATAAAGTAACCCCATCGCTTGGCGATAGCTATAGTGAAATGCCCAAAGGCGTTAAAATCAATTTTTTTAATGATCAGTTGCAAACTACCGGTACGATTACTTCTGGTTATGCAATTAACAAGGAAACCCAAAAAATTACCATCTTCAGAAAAAATGTAATCGTGGTCAACGATAATATCACCTTTAAAACCGAAGAGTTAATTTGGGATGAAAATAAACGGCTGTATTCATCGCCTTATGGCACAGTAACCACCAAAGATGGCGGTGTCATCTCAGGAACAGAGTTCTCGGCACCACAGGATTTCAGTACGTACAAAATCTCTCAAGCAAGTGGGTCAACCTATGTTAAGGGCAACCTTACCCAATAACATGGGTTTTGTGAAAAAAATCCTTTCTTAAAACAATTCAAATGATAAAAAGAGGTAAGATTAAAATTAATGTTTTCATATTAATTCCAAATTTGTATCTTGCGCCCTCTTAAAAAAAAATAATAAATAAGAATAATATGGGAATGATGACATTCATGCGTACCAAAATGGGATATTTCTTGGTAGGAGGTATTGCAGTGGTATTAGCACTATTTGTTTTAGAACCGTTACTTCAACAAGGTACAGCCATTTTTGGCTCACCTAGAGATGTGGTTGGTACTATAGACGGTGAACAAATTAAATATGAAAGTTTTAACAGTAAAGTAGAGCAAAGTGCTGCTCAATTTAAACAGCAATACGGCGGCAGTATCAATCCGCAAATGCAAGCTATGGCTGTTGACAACGCTTGGCAAGCTGAGGTAGCTAATGTGTTGTTAAATAAAGAGTATAGCCGCTTGGGCTTAATCGTGTCTGGTGATGAATTGTTTGATTTGTTGCAAGGCAATAACCCTAGCCCGCTAATTGTACAATATTTTGGCAATCCACAAACAGGTCAAGTAGATCGTGCTGCTGTAGTTACTTCATTAAAGTCTCAAGCAAAAGACCCTAAGCTAAAAGCACAGTGGGATTTGTTGCAAGCAGAAATTGAGAAACAAGCCTTACAACAAAAATATGCAAACTTATTGCGTAATTCGGTTTATGTAACCTCTTTAGAAGCTAACGAAGATTATATCAGTCGTAATAAATTGGCTAACTTCAACTACGTAAGTTTAGATTACAGCAGTATTTTAGACGCCGTTGTAAAACCTACTGATGCTGATTATGAAGCTTATTACAATGACAATAAAAAACGTTTCGACAATCCATCAGAAACAAGATCATTTGAGTATATCAATTTTAGCATCAAACCAACCAAAGAAGATTCAGCCGCTGTTAAAACTTTGGTTAATCAATTAGCGGTTGAATTTAAAACCACGCCTAACGATTCGTTGTTTTCAGCTAACAATTCAGATGTAAAAGTACCTTATACTTACCTTAGTAAAGGTAAATTAGATCCTGCGGTTGATTCTGTAATTTTCAATTACCCAGCGGGAAGTTTTTATGGCCCGGTATTGTCTGGTAGTTCTTATAAATTAGTTAAAGTAATTGCTAGTCGTATCTCTCCTGATTCGGTAAAGGCAAGTCATATTTTAATTGACCCTACAAAAGTTGGTGGCGAATCAAATGCATTTAAATTGGCCGACTCGTTGAAAAATTTGGTGTTGAAAGGCGCTAGTTTTGCTCAATTAGCTTCAAAATATAGCGTTGATGGTTCTAAAGATAAAGGTGGAGAGTTAGGTACTTTTGGACGTGGAGCGATGGTTGCTGATTTTGAAGACGCTGCGTTTAATGGCAAAACAGGAGACATTAAAGTTGTAAAATCGCAATTTGGTATTCACGTTATCAAAATAGAAAATCAAATTGGTGCTTCTAGAGTGGCTAAATTGGCTTACATCGAGAAGAGCTTGGCGCCAAGCAGTAAAACCAGAGATGCTGCACATAAAAAAGCAACTTTGTTCTTAAATGAGATAAATGGTGATAATTTTAAAGCTACTGCAGAAAAAGCAGGGTATACTGTTGCTTTAGCTGATAAAATAACCCCTACACAAGGCTATGCTCCTGGTTTAGATAATCCTCGCCAGTTGATTAGAGATGCGTACAAAGTAAACAAAGGAGACGTCCTTCCAGATATTTATACGATGGACAATGGATTTGTTGTTGCTCATTTGACCGATATTAAACCGAAAGGACAGTTGACTTTAGCGGATGTAAAAGATCAAATTAAGCCAATGGTAATGAATGCCGTAAAAGCTAAAATGCTAACCGAAAAAATGGAAAAAGCATTAGTCGGAGCCAATGGGATAAATGCATTAGCTCAAAAATTAGGAAAAACAGTTACTCCAATACAGAATATGGTTTTCTCAAATCCTATTATACCAGGACTAGCACAAGAGAACAAATTAGTAGGTGCTGTTTTTGGATCACAAGTAGGTAAATTATCTAAAGCTATCCAAGGGGACAAAGGAGTATATGCATTTGTGGTGGATGGTTTTACAAATCCTGCTCCGATAGCAAATACTTACAAACAAAAACAATTGATGATATCAGGAATTGCACAACGCTCATTGGGTGCTGCTTTTCAAGCTTTGCAAGAGAAAAGCGATATCAAAGACAATAGGGTTAAGTTTTACTAAAACCTAGTGTAATTTTGTAGAAGGCAATGGTTTTACCATTGCCTTTTTTGTTTTTAAAATGCCCTGGTGGCGAGCGTAAGAGAAAGTCCCGAGCGCTTTATGTCATCCTGAGCTTGTCGAAGGATCTCTTTCCACAACTTCCTCCTTTTTAATTTAGCTATAAATATCCTTCGTTCCTTGGCATGACAATTTACACACCTTGCAAGCCTTCAAACCCTTCGCCTTGCGCTCTTCTTTTTTTATTGCGAAGCCTATACGTATCAACTTTAATTTAAACCTTTATCTTTGCTATCAAAATAAGTACAAATGCATACAGAAAAGCAAATTGCCATTGTGGGTTTAGGTTATGTGGGGTTGCCATTAGCTATAGCATTTGCTAAAAAATATAAGGTTGTAGGCTTTGATACTAATACACAACGTATAGCTGAACTACAAAAAGGAGTAGATATTACACAAGAAGCTAATCTAGCCGATTTAGCCCAGGTAACTGGTTCTAAATCCGGCTCAGGACTTACCTTTTCGGCACATCTTTCTGCGATTAAAAATTGCAATGTTTATATTATTACTGTTCCCACTCCAGTAAATCAGCAAAAAGTACCCGATTTAAACCCACTTCTTACAGCTTCGGCTAGCGTAGGTGAAATGCTCAAAAAAGGCGATATCGTGATTTACGAATCTACAGTGTATCCCGGATGTACCGAAGAGGAATGTGTGCCAGTTTTGGCATCCACATCTGGCTTCGTTTACAATGCCGATTTCTTTTGTGGTTACTCCCCAGAGCGGATCAATCCTGGTGATAAGATAAATACACTTACTGCAATCAAAAAAGTAACTTCGGGCTCTACAGCGGCCATAGCCAAAGAAATAGATGCCCTTTATGCAAGTATCATTACCGCTGGCACCCATTTAGCGCCAAGTATTAAAGTTGCAGAAGCCAGTAAAGCCATAGAAAATGCACAAAGGGATGTCAACATTTCTTTTGTAAACGAACTAGCTCTCATCTTCGATAAGATGGAAATTGATACTACAGATGTATTGGCTGCAGCTGCCACAAAATGGAATTTCTTGCCCTATAAACCAGGTTTAGTTGGGGGTCATTGCATTGGTGTTGATCCATATTACTTGGCATTTAAAGCCGAGGAGTTGGGGTATAAACCAGAGGTAATTTTATCGGGAAGAAGGGTAAACGATAATATGGGTAATTTTGTGGCTCAAAAAGTTATTAAAATGCTCATTGCCAAAGGAAA
>CANHHZ010000049.1 GCA_947460275.1 Sphingobacteriaceae bacterium
TTACCTTTGCAAGAAAGGGAACGTAAAATTGAAAGCATGTTTGCTGAAAAAAGCGCAAACAAAACAGCTAATTTAAAAACTACAAAAAACAAAATAGATAAACAACAAACCATTTCTACCTTTTACTTTGCCAACAATACAGTTGTTGCACAAGGGCTTACAGATTTCAAAAAAAGATGGGGAAACAGACCATTTGAAGATAATTGGCGCCAAAGCGTAAAACCTGCCGCTTTAATTGCGCAACAAACCCAAAATACCACTGCTAAAAACGCAGGTGATAGCTTGCTTAATGATGCTTCGACAAAGGATAGCGTTGCGGTATACAAAGAAAAGCTGCCGCTAACAAGTGAAAAAAGAGAGCAATCTGATCAAAAAATTGTTGATGCCTATTATGAAATAGCCAACTTTTATCAGCAAGAATTGAATGACCAAGAAGAAGCTATCAAGACTTATGAACTTTTATTGAGCAGATTTCCTAAAAACAATCATTTAGCTGCTATTTTTTACAGCCTATACTTAGATTATCTTAAACCAGATAAAGAAAAATCAGACTATTATAAAAACTTAATCTTCGAAAAATTTCCAGAGTCAATTTATGCGAATACCATTCTAGACCCTAATTTTTCTGCTAAGCAAAACACTTTAGATGCGCAAATAAACAGCATTTACAATGAGGTGTTTACCAAATACGAACAAAAAGATTTTGCTTCGGTCGTCAATCAAGCTACAGAAATTAACCAGCTTTATCCTGCAAACAATCTAAAAGCGCAATTTGATTATTTAAAAGCCATCGCCATTGGAAGAACCAATAGTGTAAGCTTCTTATTGACTGCTTTTGATGAAATAATCACGAAATATCCCGAAGACAAATTAATTACTCCGTTGGTTAAAGATCATTTGACTTACATCAATGCACATTTAAACAGTTTTAAAATACGCAAAATTGCCTTGGTTGATTTTGACCCAACAGAACCTCGTTTCATTAGTCAACAAGAAAATGTAGCTAGTAATTTGCCAGCACAAGAAAACAAGCCAACAACTGAAACCAACAAGCCCGAAGCTGCAGTTGTTAAGGAAGTATTGCCCATTAAATTGGTAACAGAAAAACAAATACCTGCAGCCGTTGTAACAGCACCTACTAAAAGTGAAGCCGTTGAAAAAGACGCGGAACCTAGAAAAACAGAAACTAAAATAGCCCCAGTTATTGATAATTCTACCAAACTAGTGCTTTTAGACAATCTATTTAGCAAAGCTGAATCAAGCCTTTATTATTATGTAATTGCTATTTCTGATGCTTCTGCAAGTGTAAGTTCATCGCGTTTCGGCATCGGACAGTTTAACAGAGGTAATTTTACAGGGGAAGGGCTTAGCCATCAGCTGTTAGAACTTGATGAAGATCAATTGATTTATGTTGGCGATTTTGAGACTTTAAAAGATGTTAAAAACTATGACGAGAGCATTAATCAGCAGCTTCTACGTATCATGAAAATTCCTGCGCAATCTTACAAGACTTTTTACATCAGCACAGAAAATTTAGCTAAAATAAAAAATAGAGAAACACTAAATAGGTATATCGAATTTTTTAAAATCAACTATTAAAGAAAAATGAATAAATCGCTAACCCCAGAAGACATCAAAAAATATAACCGTAAAATTTGGAAAATTCTATTTGGAGGACTCTTCTTTTTTGCTTTTTTTATCTTACTCATAGGATTGGGTCTTTTTGGTGATATTCCATCATTTAGAACTATTGAAAACCCAAAAAGCAATGAAGCAACAGAGGTTTTATCTGAAGACGGAAAGGTTTTGGGCACCTATTTTGTAAAAAATAGATCAACTGTAAACTATAATCAAATTTCGCCAAATGTAATTAATGCATTAATTGCCACCGAAGATATTCGTTTCAAAGACCATTCGGGTATAGATTTTAAAAGAACATTTACCATTTTTGCGTATGCACTCATGGGTAAAAAGCAAGGTGGAAGTACCATCACGCAACAATTGGCGTTAAATTTATTTTCAGACGAGGGCCGACAAAAGAATTTCTTTAAAAGACTTATCCAAAAATTTCAGGAATGGATAATTGCCGTAAAACTTGAACGTAATTATACCAAAGAAGAAATAATTACGATGTACTTAAACACCGTTGATTTCGGCAATCAAGCATACGGAATCAAATCGGCAGCAAGAATTTATTACAACACCACACCGGATAAACTTACTATTCCGCAAGCCGCTGTTTTGGTTGGGATACAAAAAGGGATTACCCGATATTCACCTACAAGAAATCCAGAAAGGGCTTTAAACAGAAGAAATACGGTAATGGCATTGATGACAAAAGCCGAGTACCTCACCCAAGATGATTTTGATAGCTACAAAGAAGAACCATTAAACCTTCATTTTACAGCCGCAAATACGAATGACGGCATTGCTCCCTATTTTAGGTCGGTGTTAAAAAGTGAAGTTAAAAAAATATTAGAGGAACGTAATATCACTAAAAATGAAGTGCCTTATGATTTGGATCGTGATGGTTTAAAAATAACTACCACCATCAATTACGATATGCAAGTTTATGCAGAACAAGCACAAAAAGAGTACATGCAAGTGCTGCAACAACAATTTTCGAAAAGTTGGAAAGGTAGAAATGCCTTTAAAGGTATGCAAATGCAAATTGACCAAGGAAAAAAGCGTTCAGACCGCTATAAAGCTTTAAAATTAGAAGGAAAAACTGATGAAGAAATCGAAACCGATTTCAACACACCAACAAACCTCAGCCTATTTACCTGGAAAGGAAATATAGACACGTTGATGAAACCTATAGATTCTGTAAAGTATTACAAACTATTGCTGCGCAATGCAATGATGGCAATGGACCCAAAAACAGGCTACATTAAGGCTTGGGTGGGCGGTATAAATTTCGAACATTTTAAATATGATCAGGTAAAAATGGGTAGCCGGCAAGTGGGTTCTACAGCCAAGCCATTTACGTATGCAGTAGCCATTGAAAACGGATATTCGCCTTGTTTTACTGTACCGAACGAACCTGTAACTATTTCCAATCCGGGTAGCCCCGATTGGACACCACGTTCTTCGGGCACAATTCCAGGACCAATTACCCTACAAAAAGCTTTGGCCTATTCACAAAATTATATTGCCGCTTATTTAATGAAACAAGTTGGTCCCGAAGCGGTAGTAGCCGAAATTAAAAAAATGGGTATTAGCTCTGATGTGCCTGTGGTTCCATCTATTTGCTTAGGTTCTTTCGACGCATCTATCTACGATATGGTTGGCGCTTACAGTGTTTTTGCAAACAAGGGTGCTTGGGTCGAACCCACTTACATTCTAAAAATAGAAGATAAAAATGGAGTCGTGTTATACGATAGCAAACCGATTGTGAAATTAGCCATGAACGAGGAAGTTGCCTACATCATGACCCGAATGCTTAGAGGTGTAGTTACTGGTGGTACAGGAGCTAGATTAAGCTATAAATACGGTTTAAATACGCCAATTGGCGGAAAAACAGGAACTACACAGAACAATTCTGACGGGTGGTTTATGGGCATTACACCCGATTTAGTGGCCGGAGTTTGGACTGGCTGTGAAGATCGAGCTTTCCATTTTACCAGTACCAGAGACGGCGAAGGAGCAAACTCGGCATTACCAATTTTTGCAGGTTTTATGAAACGGGTGTATGCAAATCCAAAACTTAAAATAAGCAAAGCCGATTTTGAAGTACCCAAAAATGGAGTTTCTATTGTTTACGATTGTAATCAGTACCAGCAAGAGGAACAAACAGTTTCGGAAGCTGATAAAAAATTGGGTTTTTAAATCCTAAATACTATATACTGAAAGTTTCATCATTTAGAAGTGTTTTTTAGCTAAATTAGCACAAAATATGAGTGCTTTCGATTACAAAAAGGCATTAGCCAATATCCCACATAAACCTGGAGTTTATCAATATTACGACACCGATGATGTGCTCATTTATATTGGCAAAGCTAAGGATTTGCGAAATAGAGTTGGCTCATATTTCAACCAAGATGCGCAGTTAAACGGGAAAACCAAAGTACTAGTGTCTAAAATTCGTAGGGTCAGCTTTACCATTGTAGATACCGAAATTGATGCGTGGTTGTTAGAAAATAGCTTAATTAAAAAGCATCAGCCACGCTACAACATCATGCTCAAAGATGATAAAACCTATCCATGGATTATCATCAAAAAAGAACAATTTCCCCGGGTATATGCTACAAGAAAATATGTAAAAGATGGATCGACTTATTTTGGCCCATATGCATCGGTAAACATGATGTATACCATTTTAGATGTAATCAAGGAAACATATCCACTAAGAACGTGCAACCTTCAATTAACGCCACAAAACATTAACGAAGGTAAATTTAAAGTTTGCTTAGAATACCAAATTGGCAATTGCAAAGGTCCTTGTCAGGCTTACCAAACCAAAGACGATTACGACAAAAGTATAGAAGAGATTGCTCAAATATTGAATGGTAAAATTGGTTCAGTAATTAAAAGCATCCAAGAAAAAATTAAAATTTCGGTGGAGGATTTAAACTTTGAGTTGGCACACCATCATCAAAATAAGCTGCTTGCATTAGAGAAATATCAAAGTAAATCTACGGTAGTAAATAGTGCCATTACCAACGTTGATGTGGTAAGTATCGCATCCGACGAACGATATGCTTTTGTAAATTTTCTTAAAGTGATGAATGGCAGCATCATCCAAACGCAAACTATAGAAATAAAAAAACGACTCGATGAAACAGACGAGGAGTTGTTGACGATAGCCATCACCGAATTCAGAACCAAATTTAAAAGCACATCCAAAGAAGTTATCGTGCCCTTTACTATTTCGCTAATTGACGAAAATTTAAAATTTACCGTACCTAAACTCGGCGAAAAAAAGAAACTTTTGGAGTTGTCTGAAAAAAATGTCATCTTTTTTAAACGCGAAAAGCTAAATCAATACGAAAAACTAAATCCTGATTTAAGAACAGATCGAATTTTAAGTCAGATGCAAAAAGACTTACGCCTTACCAAGTTGCCACAGCATATTGAATGTTTCGATAATTCAAATTTTCAGGGAAAATATCCGGTTTCAGCTATCGTAGTTTTTAAAGATGCCAAACCGAGTAAAAAAGACTACAGGCATTTTAATGTGAAGACTGTAGAGGGCCCAAACGACTTTGCTACTATGGAAGAAGCCGTTTATAGGCGCTATAAACGAATGCTAGAAGAAGAAAATGCCTTGCCGCAATTGATTATTATTGACGGAGGAAAAGGGCAATTATCATCAGCTTTAAGCAGTTTAAATAAATTAGGGATCGCTAACAAAGTAACCGTAATAGGTATTGCAAAGCGATTAGAAGAAATATATTATCCGGGAGATAGCTTCCCATTATATTTGGATAAAAAGTCAGAAACATTAAAGATTATTCAACAGTTGCGAGACGAAGCGCATCGTTTTGGTATTACTTTTCACCGTAAAAAGAGAGATCAGGGTACTTTAAAAACAGAATTGGAATTGATACCAGGAATTGGTAAAACCACCGCTGAAAAGTTATTGTTAAAATTTAAATCTGTAAAAAGAATAAAGGACGCTAAAGAAGAGGAGTTAATTGAAGTGCTAAACACCAAGCAGATTATAGCACTAAAAGCATATTTTAATACACAAAAAAGCCCTCAGCAGTTTTAAACTATTTGAGGGCTTTTAAAATATATAGTGATTTAGTACTCCCAAAGTCCCTGTTCAAAATCGAACAAAGCCTTTTTAATCTTTTCAGATTCTAATAATCTTTCTTTAGGGTTAAATAAAATATCTTCAATTCTACTATCTAGGGTATTTGATACTTTAGTTATGTTGCTATAAAATAACCTCCTTAAAAAAACATTGTCAAAATTAATTCCAGAATTGTCGTTGTTGTTATTGGCAATTTTATTGGCGACTAAAATGGGCCTGAGGTCGTCAAAATAAATCCATCCGGCTACATTTGGAACGGTGTCTGCTCTAACTTTATTTGTTGCTGGATCAACAACAGGATTTCCGTTGTTATCAACCGCAGTTTTCACATCAATTCTGATGGGTGCAACACCTATAATTCTAGGCTCGAAAATTCCTCTTTTAATGTCTAAAATCCAATCTTCTTTTACTCTCAGTGAAAGAAAGCTTTGCGAAAAAAATTCGTTATTTGCTCTATTTATTTCGTTTGTACTTGGATTAATCCCCAGGAAAGCCGTGTCTGCTGATGAGCTGTTTGTGGTTTTTGGCTTATCGCTTTTTTTAGCACTGATAGGCTCACCTTTCCACTCTTCATCATTAGATGCATATAAATCTAACTCCCCTTTGCTTACAGCATTATATATAATTGCAATTAGGTTGACTTTTGAAGATGCGAAAACAATATTTCCAGGATCACGAAAGTCAATCTCACGCCAAACTCTTTTTGTATAGAAAACATCTTCAGGCTTAACCTCTGCATAAGGCACTACAGTATCTACTGCAGTTGCTTCTCTGTATATAAAACCATCAACCTTAGGTGCTTTTTTAGCTGGCGCCTTTTTAGCAGGAGGTGTTACAGTTTTATTTTGTGCAAACAAAGCTAGGTTTGCGATAAGACATAAAGATAATAAAAACAGTTTTCTCATAATTTGTTTAGTTTACGGTAAACACCATCGAATTTAAAACTGGAGTACGCCCGTCTGGTAATTGTGCTTGTACATTTTCTATCCAAACTACTGATTTAAAAGGCAATGAAGATAAAGCACTCATGGCTTGAGCATTAAAATTGTCACCTGTACAATAAATAGTTTGTGCATCTTGGCGAGGTCTAATTATTACAAGCGTAAATTTAAGCACCTTCACGGGAATATTAAATTCAAAGTTTTCTAAGGATGCAGTAACTTGATTTTCTGAAGCAAATTTATTTCCTGAGATAATTCCTCCCATTTTTCCAGCAAATTTGGCAACAGGATTAGGAACTCCTTTTACCCTAAAAACATTGCTTCCTAAACCAATAGATTGACCATTGTTTGTAGCTGAAACGTTAATAGAAACTTCCTTACCTATCATACTCCCTGGTACATTAATCATATACTTACCATTTGCACCCGATAAAGAACCCGCAGAAATACTGGCTTTAACGCTCTCTAAAGGAAAGCCTGGCGCAGAAATAGAGAACGGATTAGGAATCCCTGCATAAATTACATTTAAATTAGTAGACGAAACCGTAGCAGAAGGTTTGGCCACCTGATAGGTGATAGGCTGAGTTTCGTAAGTTTTAACTTCTCCATCAGCTTGTTTTACCCTAACTGTACCTTTCCAGGTATAAGTACCCACACTTCCGGTACCACCAGTATACGTTCCTACTCCATCTTTAACGCTTAACGAACTTCCATTTACAGAAATATCTGGATTAGATTTAGAATCACTGGCTGTTAAAAAAACTTCTGCTTTGTAGGGTTGTCCTTGTATAACATAACTTCCAGAAGGAACTGCAACTGCTTTAAACCTATCCAAAGTCATTTGATTAGGATTTAACTCACTAAATAAACGTTTTACCACATCAGCTTCAGCATTTTTTAAATCAGATTGAATTTTTGTTAAGATGGTATTAGCAGCAGTTAAGGGTGTTCCCTCACCAAAGTTTGTTTCAGTCCACGATTTTTTCCCATCTTTTGCTTCTAAAGAAAAAGAAACTGAATTTTTATTTTTATCGTCAAGCAACGCAAGTAATTTTGCTCTAGTATCATTGATTTGAACCTGTAATTTTTCGCCATTTTTTTGATTAATCATCACATCTTGAGCAATATCCATATTGTCTCTAAGCATAAAGTCGCCAGTTTCAGGATCTATTCCATCGCCTTTTTCTTTAAATTCATCTTTAATCTTTTGGATAGCAGTATTTAATTCTTCGGCATAAGTTTTTGCCTTTTGTGCTTTTTCCCAAATCGGTTTAGCTCTTTCAGGCTTATTTTTTAGCTCTGTATTTTGAAATGCAGTAAAAAGTTGATCTAAACTAGTACTTATGCTAGTTTTAGAAGTGTCTAAACTGTCGTTGATATTCTTAAATGCATTTAAGATTGTATCTGAAACGTTTAACGCAAGCATAGCCAACAACACCAAATACATGATGTTGATCATCTTCTGCCTCGTCGTTTCTTTTCCTCCGGCCATAGTTAATTAGATTTTTGTTTACTGATAAATAAGTTACTAATTAAACACGTGGTTGGTTCATCGCAGTCAACATATTGCCATAAATCGCATTTAACGACGATAAATTTTTAGCTAATTTGGCTACTTCTTCCTTAAACTGTTTAGAATCTTCCATCGATTCGTTGAAGTTATTCATGGTTAAAGCAAGGTTTTGATAAAATTTATTCATCGATTTCAAATGAGCACTTGAATCTTGTAATTCTAACTCATAAACAGCATTTAATGCCGATAGATTTTTAGCTAAATTACTTACTTGATCATGGTATGCTTTGCTGTCTGTATTGCTTTCGCCTAGGGCTACCAATTGCTCAGTAGCTTTACCAAATGCAGCGCTTAATCCGTCAAAGCTTGCTGCAGCAGTTTTAACTTTGCCAGTAAATTCGTTGGTTGCAACAGCAGCGTCAGTAACATTTGAAATGGTAGCTACTTTATCGCCAAACGTACGTAAGCCTGTACCTAGGCTTTCGATAAGTTCTGGACCAATCTTGGCATCTTCTAACATTTTATCTAAAGCACCTGTTGATGAAAAACCCGAAGCAGTTGTAGTAGCAGGTCTAGCTGATGTTGCATTTGCTGGATTACCTTCGGCCAACTCTGGATAAACTTTTTCCCAAGCTAATTCTGGTTCTGGTGGGAAAAAACCTGTTAAAAAGAATAATAAAGCTTCTATACCTAACCCCACTCCAATTAAATAATTGGCCATAGCGCCGCCTAAGTGTAAAATTTTAGCTAATGCCCCAATAATTACAATACTTGCACCCCATGATATTGCCATGTGTAACCATACTGGTTGTTTCTTTGCTGCCATAATATTTGTATGTTTAGTTTATTTTTAAATAATTAAAATGCATTACCTGGATAATCTGTAACGCAACGGAAACCAATATAAGATCTTGCCTTGTCTTGCTGTTCGTAGGTAGCTACCGAGTTTTGCAAAAAGAAAGCCATATCTTTCCATGAGCCACCCTTAACGACTTTAGCTCCTTTAGTTGTGTTTACATATATAGGATTAAAATCTTGCAACAAGGTAGTTGCCGATTTATTATATGCTGTTAAAGTCCATTCGGCAACATTACCAGCCATATTATATAGACCGTAATCATTTGGCAAATAAGCTTTAGCATCAACGGTATAGCCACCCCCATCATCTACATAATTGCCTCTGCCTGGCTTAAAATTAGCTTGTAAACAACCTTTTGTATTTTTAATATAAGGACCACCCCAAGGGTATTTATTTTGCGTTTTTCCTCCCCTTGCTGCATATTCAAACTCTTGGTCGGTTGGAAGTCTAAATTTAAGGGCATCGGGTTGTCTGCGGGCTGAAGTAACCTTTTTGTACAATTCTGAGCGCCAGTGACAGAAAGCATTGGCCTGCTCCCAAGTTACACCAACTACTGGATAACCATCAAAAGAGGGATGATTAAAATAAGCTTCTACCATAGGATCATTATTCATGTATGAATAATCAAGTTTCCACACCATTGTATCAGGATAAACATTAATAGATGGATGTTCGTTTGCTTTTCCTGGGGTTGGGTTATCGGTGTAAACCTGTATAAAATCTTGTCTACTTTTACTAAGATCTTTTCTTCCTGCAGCCGCCAAATCTTTATCTAAAAAGCTATATGCAAATCGCAATTTTCTAATGTCTAATTCTTTTTTACCTGGCAAAGCATCGTTACCAGAGTAATACATATCTTGCAACTTCGTTTTAAACTGACTGTTTTTACCCCAAAGTATTGCGCCATTCCCAATTTTTTTCCAATCGATACTTTTAGGACCTGGAGTAGCACTTGCACCTGTTGGTTGTGCCTTGTACAATGTTGGGGCGCCAGTTGTACCTAATGAAGTTACAGCAATAGAGTCTCTTACCCAATTTACAAATTGCCTATACTCGGAATTGGTGACCTCTGTTTGATCCATGTAAAAAGCAGTAAATGAAGTCATTCTGCTTGGATTTCCCTGATAAAAGGTAAGATCCTCATCTGTCATCCCGATTAAAGTTCGACCGGATGGAATAAGTACCATTCCCATTGGAATAGTTTTACTTTTAAACTTTCTTCTAGGTGTACCAACCAATTCTCCTTGAGAGCCACCTTGAAAACAACCCACAAGCGATAGAAATACCATCAATAAACCTAGAAAGTATGTTTTTTTCATATAATATTTTTGAAACAGTGCAACACTATTATTTTATACTAGAGATTTTTATTACAATTTTATATAATATACTTGATATAATCAATTTTTTATTTAAAATCTTAACTATTAATTACTAAAATTAAGAAATAAGACAATTGGTTATGTTCAGCGAAATTCATTATTTGTTTGATTTTTTGATGTAATTTTCAATCGCCATAATCATTGAGGGAGATTCTGGATTTGGGGCAGCAATGTCTACAATAAGCTCTGCATCAGTTATTGCTTTTTGGGTGTTTAATCCAAAGGCTGCAATTCTTGTCTTATTTTGTTTAAAATCTGGAAAATTAATGTACAAAGACTGTATACTCGACGGGCTAAAAAAACCAATGATGTCATAAAAAACATCAGCCAAATCCGAAAGATCGCTGACTACTGTCTTAAACAATACTGCTGGAGTTACGTTGTAGCCGTTCTTCTGTAAGAAATTCATCGTATCTTCTGTAGCCACATCAGAACATGGATAAAGAAATTTTTCGGTGGTATGCTTTTTCAAAACCTCGGCCAAATCAGAGGCAGTTTGTTTACCGAAAAATATTTTACGCTTTCTGTATTGAATATATTTTTGCAGATATAATGCTGTCGATTCTGAAATGCAAAAATATTTTAGATCAGCAGGTACATCATATCTCATCTCTTCACCTATCCTAAAATAGTGATCTACAGCGTTGCGACTAGAAAAAATCACAGCAGTATATTCAGCTAAATTAATCTTATCCTTCCTAAAATCTCTTGCTGGCACACCCTCAACATGTATAAAAGACCTAAAATCTACTTTAAGGTTGTATTTCTTTGCCAAATCAAAATAAGGTGATTTCTCTGTTTCGGGCTTTGGCAAAGTAATCAATATACTTTTAACTCTACTTAACCTATCTTGGTTCATTTCCTGCATTTAGTTACCTCTTAATCCTATTACTTTAATCAATACTAATATAGGGCAGATTTCGAGCGCACAAAAGTACAAAAATAAATATACTTTTGAAAGTTGATAATTTGACAAAATATTTATTCCCCTCCAGACAATTTGAAAAACAAATATTAAAAGTATAAAAATGATAGTTACCACGAGAAAATAACGACTATAGGTAACCGGTGACAGACAAAAGGCTATTAACAAAGGGATCATCAAAAGACCAGCATTAAAATAACTTAAATATAGAATTGAAATATATTCGCTAACTAACCTTTGCGCCTCAAATATCAACCCTAACAAGTATAAAACAAAAATTTTAGCCAAAAACAACACCATAATCACCACAGAGGTGATTAAAAAAAATTGAAAACCATAATGCTTATCTACATTTTGAAAGGTTAAGCCCAAATAAGTAAACAAACCAAATAAAAAGCCAAATAGTACAAAAAGCAGTACAAAAAGCCATGAAAAAAATGAATTTTCTTCTTTAGTAAGGTTAGAAAGAA
>CANHHZ010000050.1 GCA_947460275.1 Sphingobacteriaceae bacterium
AGTTATACCAAAAAAATTATAGTACAATAAATAATAAGGCTTAAGAATTTTCTTAAGCCTTATTATTTTATCTTTTATTTAAATGGTAATTTACCAAATCGTCTATAGGCGAGCGGATGATTTTTCCAACCCCCATTTCATATCTATCTGCAACAATACTTAAAGTATCTCTAAAACTATAACCTACCGAGCCAACACAGTTCAATTTGTAGTTTTTGTAATTAGGATAATGAATCACTAGGTTTTCGAAAAAAGCAGTAAATGCATATTCAATAACGTTGTTACAATATTCTTCATAACCCTCTTTAAAATCATAAATAAATTTGCTAAAACTTGCGCAAAAACGATTTGGTAACGGTTTATTGTAAATATGGTCAAGTATATCTTCGTTGGTTAAAGTGTAGGTTTGATAAAATTTTTCACGAAGTCCTTCAGGCATATAGCCTTTCATGTAATCGGCTAAAATACGCTTACCGATATAGCTTCCGCTACCTTCATCTCCTAAAAAATAACCCAAAGAATCGATGTTTAAAGCAATGTCATTCCCATCATAAATGCAGGTGTTTGTGCCCGTCCCTAAAATTGCGGCAAAACCTTCGTTATCACCTAACAAAGCTCTGCAAGAAGCGAGTAAGTCGTGACCAATCTTAATTTTAGCGTTCACAAAAACTTTTTGCATGGCATCCTCTACTATTTTTCTTTTGGTATCTGTAGAACATCCTGCACCATAATAAAATACTTCCTCAATTTTTTCTGCTGCTAAATGATCAGGCAAGGAAGTTTTAAGCGAGTTTTCTATATACCCACTATCTGAAAAGTAGGGGTTGTATCCCTCAGTATTGAAGTGTATTTTTCTTCCTGCTTCATTGATTAAACACCAATTCGTTTTTGTGGATCCACCATCTGCGATAAGTATCATTAGTTGTTTTTAATTTTGTAAATACGTGAAAATGTAGGCCAATATAAGTTTGTTTTTGCTCAAAAAAAATAAAATTTATTTTTTTTGAGATTTAATTTTTGTAAATTTTTACCAAAATAAACACAAAAGCGTTTTAAAAAAGCAATATTTGTGCATAGTATAAAGATTATGACTAAAATAGATTTTAGGAGCGATACTGTAACTAAACCAACACCAGCCATGCTTGATGTAATGATGCAGGCTAAAGTTGGTGATGATGTGTTTGGAGAAGATGAGACCGTAAATGCGCTCGAACAAAAATTAGCCAATATGTTTGGCATGGAAGCAGCGTTGTTTTGTCCGTCGGGTACGATGAGTAACCAAATAGCTATTAAATGTTTTACCCAGCCAATGGACGAAGTAATTTGCGACCAAACTGCACATGTGTATAGATATGAAGGTGGCGGAATTGCCTATAATTCAATGGCTTCGGTGCGCTTGCTGCATGGCGAAAGAGGGATTTTGACGCCAGAAATGATTGAGCCAGAAATTAATGCCGACAATATCCATTACCCAAATTCGAGTTTGGTGGTGTTAGAAAACACCGTAAACAAGGGTGGAGGAAAATGTTATCATATTTCTCAAATTGCACCAATTCATGCACTGTGCGTTAGCAGAGGATTAAAACTTCATCTAGATGGGGCCAGAATTTTTAATGCCTTGGTAGCCACTGGCGATAAAGCAATTGATTACGGCAAATATTTCGACGGAATTTCGGTTTGCCTTTCTAAAGGTTTGGGCGCACCGGTAGGTTCGGTATTTTTAAGCGATAAAGCAACCATTAAACAAGCAACCAGAATAAGAAAGGTTTTTGGTGGTGGCATGCGCCAAGCAGGTTTTTTAGCGGCGGCAGGTATTTATGCATTAGATAACCATGTAGAGCGATTGGCCGATGACCACAAGCACGCAAAGGCATTGGCCGAGGCTTTACAAAAAGCCAGCTATGTAGCTTCGGTAATGCCGGCAGAAACCAATATTGTACTTTTTGATGTTAACCCTAATTTAACAGCCGATGCGGTGGTTAATGCATTTGCCGAAAAAGGTGTATTATGTAGTGCAACCGCAGCCAAAACTATCCGTTTTGTAACGCATTTAGATGTGGATGCCGATAGTATAGCTGAAACAATAAAAATTATTTCAGGATTGCAAGTTTAATGTTATGATTGAAATAACAAAAATTTTAGTAGCCAACCGTGGCGAAATTGCTTTGCGCATTATGCGTTCTGCCAAAGAAATGGGCATTAAAACTGTAGCCGTTTTTTCTGAGGCAGATAGAACAGCTTTGCATGTGCGTTATGCCGATGAGGCTATTTGTATTGGTCCTGCGCCATCTAACCAATCTTACTTGGTGGGCGCAAAAATTATTGATGCTTGTCAACAAACAGGTGCACAAGCTATCCATCCTGGTTACGGCTTTTTATCAGAAAATGCAGCTTTTGCACGTGAAGTAGCTGCGGCTGGTTTAATTTTAATTGGACCAACACCGCAGGCGATGGAAACAATGGGCAATAAATTATCGGCTAAAGCAGCTGCGTTGCAATACCAGATTCCTATGGTGCCTGGTACCGAAGAAGCTATTACAGATATTAACGAAGCCAAACAAAGAGCGATAGAAGTAGGTTTTCCGATATTGATCAAAGCAGCTGCCGGTGGTGGGGGAAAAGGAATGCGTATTGTAGAAAAAGTGGCCGACTTTGAAGAGCAAATGGATTTGGCGGTTAGCGAGGCCACTTCGGCCTTTGGCGATGGCGCTGTTTTCATCGAACGTTATGTTACGTCGCCCCGCCATATCGAAATACAGGTGTTGGGTGATACCCACGGCAATATTGTTCACTTGTTTGAGCGTGAATGTTCTATCCAACGCAGACACCAAAAAGTGGTTGAAGAAGCTCCATCATCGGTACTTAACGAAGAAATTAGAGCTAAAATGGGCAAATGTGCGGTAGATGTAGCCCATTCGGTAAATTATGTGGGTGCAGGCACGGTTGAGTTTATTTTAGATGAAAACCTCGATTTTTTCTTTTTAGAAATGAACACCCGTTTACAGGTAGAACATCCGGTAACGGAAATGATCACTGGGTTAGATTTGGTAAAAGAACAAATAAAAATTGCACGCGGCGAAGCGTTGAGCTTTAAGCAGGAAGATTTAAAAATTAGCGGTCACGCTATGGAATTGAGGGTGTATGCCGAAGACCCACTCAATAACTTTTTACCTGATATTGGCACTTTGCAAACTTACCGCACGCCAAAAGGAAATGGCGTGAGGGTAGATGATGGTTTTGAAGAAGGAATGGAAATACCGATTTATTACGACCCGATGATTGCAAAACTCATCACCTATGGTAAAGACAGAACCGAGGCGATAGACAGAATGGTACGTGCCATAGACGAATATGACATTACCGGCATACAAACCACTTTGGGTTTTGGTAAGTTTGTGATGCAGCACCAAGCCTTTGTTTCGGGCAAGTTTGATACGCATTTTGTAGGTAAATATTTTAATGCAGATAGCTTAAAAACCGACAATGAAGAGGAAGCAATATTGGCGGCATTGACAGCTGTTTTGCACTTGCAACAACAAAAAAAAAACATTCAAACTGCTACGGAAGCCACGGCAAGTGTCAGCAATTGGAAAAAGAACAGAAAGAAATACATTTAAAAAAGGTGCTTAAAATAAGCTAAACCCTAAATAAATACTAAATGTTTACAGGAATTATAGAAACCCTAGGTGAAGTAAAAAATATTGTTAAAGAAGAAACTAACATCCATTTTACCATCCAATCGGCGCTAAGCCACGAGCTAAAAATAGACCAAAGTGTTGCACACAATGGAGTTTGTCTAACCGTAGTGGCGCTAAACGAAAATACGCATACCGTTACCGCCATACAAGAAACGCTAAACAAAACGGCTTTGGGCAATTTAAAAATTGGTAGCAAGGTAAATTTAGAGCGCTGCATGCAAATGAACGCCCGCCTAGATGGCCACATTGTGCAAGGTCACGTAGACCAAACGGCTACCTGTATTTTGGTCGACGAACTTAACGGCAGTTGGGAATACCGTTTCAGTTACGATGCAAGTTTAGGCAACGTAACCGTAGAAAAAGGCTCTATTTGTGTAAATGGAATCAGTTTAACGGTTGTCAATTCTACACCAAATGAGTTTTCGGTGTTTATCATTCCTTACACTTTTGAGCACACCAACCTACACGAAGTAAAAGTTGGCGACACCGTAAACCTCGAATTTGATATTATTGGTAAATATGTAGCTCGTTTAATGGGTAATAAATAATTATTAAAGCAAGTTTCGTTTTCAAAAAAAATTAGTCCTGCTTCCTGCCTGCCGGTAGGCAAGTACACTACAAGTCCTCGTTTCGTTCCTCAGCTTGCGGGCTTTTCGTTACAATCAGCTTCATCACGCTAATGTTCGCTAACAAAACCCGGCATCAATCCAAAAACAATTTTGCATGACTTTTGCGAATATATCAAACCCAGTCTATCAGTTAAAAGCGTTTAAAAATTTTTTAAAGCGGCAGTAAATGAAGATTATAACTTTCTCCTTATCTATCAAATAAAACTTTACCAACTTGATGCAACTTTTTAATAATTAACTTGTCTTTTAGTTACAACCTTTTAAAAACATATACACATGAAAAAGACATTTTCATTCACAATTTTATTTTTTCAATTGGCTTTTGTCTTTGCACAAGTGTCAAACAAATTGTCGCCATCAGACAAAGTTTATGGTCTTTCTAAATTTTGGCAAGAAGTAAATTACAATTTTGTGTATTTGGATAAGGTTGACAGAACGATGTGGGACAATCGCTATCGGGAACTTATTTCTGTTGTTCAAAATACCAAAAACGATTATCAGTATTATCGTGAACTTCAAAAGTTCTGTGCTTTGTTAAAAGACGGACATACGAACGTTTTTCTTCCGCAGGGAATGGAGCAGATGAATACCATGTTTGGAGATTACCGTCTTTTTATTGAAAACATTGACGGAAAGGCAATAATTGTACGGACTAATTTCAGTAAAAAAGATGAAATTCCATTTGGAAGTGAAGTGATAGCAGTTAATGGAAAAACAACCCAAAAATTTATTGAGGAAAATGTAGCACCTTACCTTTCTTCATCAACAGATTACGTTTTACAGGATTGGAGTATGGAAGGGTTGTTAAGTGAGTTAGAGGGTGAATCTTTCATTGTAAAAATAAAAAAACCGAACAACCAAATTTTAGAACTTAAGCTTACTCACAAAAATACGGAAGAAAATGAAGTGTATCCTGCATTTGAGCCCGAAAGACAACTTTTAGATTTTAAGTGGATTGATGGTAATGTTGCGTATGTGTCTTTAAATTCTTTTCAAGATGAAAAAATTGATAGTTTATTTATTCAAAAATTGTCCGAATTGTATAAAGCCAAGGCACTTATCATAGATTTAAGATATAATGGTGGAGGAGATAGTAATATTGGGATGGCAATTTTGAAATACTTAACAAACGACTCCATACTTTATGGTTCAAAAAGTTCAAGCCGACTTCATGTTCCTACCTACAAAGCTTGGGGTAAATATGTGCTGCCAAAAGACACGCTGAAAAGTGATTGGAATAAAAAAGCTTATCTAACATATAATGACAAATACTTTTACAATTTTGACTATAGTGCTGATACAATAAAATTAGAGGCAAAAAGAATCGTTGTTCCAACTGTTTTATTAATGGGCCACAATACGGCTTCGGCCGCAGAAGACTTTTTGATTTATGCAGACAATCAAAAACACATGACTAAAATTGGAGAAAATTCATTCGGGAGTACAGGTCAACCATTACTTTTTGAATTGCCTGGTGGTGGTTTAGCTCGTATTTGTACAAAGAAAGATACCTATCCAGATGGAAGAGAATTTGTAGGCTATGGAATAAAGCCTGACATAGTTGTAAAAAGAAAACTCAAAGATTATTTAACAAAAAAAGACCCTGTTTTGGAAAAAGCAGTTGAATTTTTAAAGGATTAGAAAATGATTTGCTGGATATACTCTAAGGTTCGGCCGATAATTTTATTTCGATACTGGATGTTTTAGTTTATTTCGCCGAAAAAACCGATAATTTCGGTAACAAAAATAATTTAGATTCGTTAATTGAGCAAAAAACAATTAACGAATTAAAAGGAACTCAAGCTTAATTGTTTATTTTTGGTTTTAACATTATAACTATCAGCTCATGAAAAAAATCAGTTTAGTATTGCTGCTTAGCTTAAGTACTGCTTTTGCCTTTGCACAATTAAAGCCCAAATTTAACTTTGGCTTAAAGGGAGGGATAAACCTCTCAAAATTTACCACAACAAATACTTTTAGCAGCGATAACCAAGCTGGTTATTTTGTAGGAGTTTGGGCACGTATTGGCGCTGCGGGTTTACATTTGCAGCCAGAACTTTACTTAACCGGCAAAAATGCAAGCCTCCAAACCTCAAGCGGTTCTACAAACAACGTTAAGTTTACCAGTTTAGATGTTCCTATTTTGGTAGGCACTAAAATAGGTGCTGCGGGTTTTGGTTTGCGCTTAAATACCGGGCCAGTAATTTCATTTGTGCTTAATGAGGAGCAAAACTTTGGTCAAGCTGCCGCGTCTGCCTTTAATGGCAAATTTAAAGACCAAGTTTATGCATGGCAGTTTGGGGCAGGTTTAGATGTAAGCAAAATTAGTATTGATATAAGATATGAAAATGGACTTTCAAAAATAAATGCGGAAAGCTATCCTACCACTAAGTTAAATTTGTTTACACTAGGTGTGGCCTTTAAGTTGTTTTAATTTAAAACTATTATCAATTCATAAAAAAGACAACCGTAGGTGGTTGTTTTTTTTTATTGGCTTAAAAATTGATTGTTATTTAATCTATCCCTTAATTTTTGGAAACTATGAAAATCAAAGAACTATTGTTAAATGGAAAAAGTTTTTTAGCCTTACTCCAAGAGTTTGCAATTGAGGCTAAGGATATTGTAATTAGAGACGAAGGCTTAATTGTGGCCGACCAAAATTTAGTAAATCGAGATTTGATTAGAGAAACAATTTGTATAGAGGGCAAAAATAAGAAGGCTGTTTTTAATTTTTTTGGCACCTTGCATTGTAATTTCTTAAATGACTTAGCTGTTTTTGAAATGCAAGGCTATGAACAAGTGAATATCCCGATCAAATAAAATTTAGTCTTTTTGCACTTCTTTAAGTTCATATAAAAATGCACCTTTTATGGGTCTGATTTCATTTTTACTATCGTCGCTAATCACTTTAATGTAGCAAGCTCCAAAATAAAAGATAAATGAGGAGTAAAATACAAAAAGCATTATTAAAATAATTGAGCCAGAAGCACCATAAATATTACCTATGTTGCTTAAGGGCAACATAATTCGAAGAATATATTTTCCCAAGGTAAATAGAACCCCAGTTAATAGCCCCCCTTTTATGGCAGTTTTCCAACTTGGTCGGCCATTGGTTAAAAACCTAAATAAAACCGAAAACCAAATAGTTACAATAGCGATAAATAAAAATTGGTTTAACACCGATAGAAATATTTTACCAAAAGTAGGCGATGCAGTGTTAATGTAGGTGCTAATAAAAGCTTGAATACTATCGGTTACCAAACCAATAAAAAATAAAATCCCAGCAAGTAAAATGATAAACATAGAACGCACCCTCATTTTTAACTTAAAAAATATGCCTAATTTATTGTTTAAACCAATGCTCCATATTTGATCCATAGAATTTTTGATCACCGCAAACAATGTAGTTGCTACAAAAACAAAAAAAATAAAACTCAAAATAGTGGCCAGCCAATTGTGGTCTATTCCCCTAATATTTTTTAATGTTTGTTTAATTTGGCTGGTGCTTGTGCTGTCTAAAAAAGTTGCTAACCGTTCAAATAACTGATTGGTCAAAATTTTTCTGTCTACCCAAAAACCAAACAGTCTAATCAAAATTAATAAAATTGGGGGTAAGGCAAAGTTTGCAAAAAATGCTGTCGCCCCCGCCAAACGTAGCGGGTCGTTTTTTTGGAATAACTTGAATGATACTTTTAAGTGCTCAAAAAATAATAAATATGAGTTTTTTGGTTTTGCCAAAATGCTAAATGTTTATGAAAGCAAAAGTAATAAATAATAAATACTTCTCAGTTTAGGAATTTAATAAGGCCATATCAGATTTAAAATAAACAATATTTTAAATTGCCTATACAATTTTGTTTTGCAGAGGTAATTTATTTTATAAATTACCTCTCAACTCTTGTTCACGCTCTAGCGACTCAAACAAGGCCTTAAAGTTTCCGGCACCAAAAGATTGTGCGCCTTTTCTTTGAATGATTTCAAAAAATAAAGTTGGTCTGTCTTCTACAGGTTTGGTAAAAATTTGCAACAAATAACCTTCTTCATCGCAATCTACCAAAATACCTAAGCTGTTTAAAATGGCAATTTCTTCATCAATTTCGCCAACGCGGTTAGGCATCATTTCGTAATAGGCTTGCGGTGGGGCACTTAAAAATTCTACGCCACGTGCTTTAAGCTCGGTTACGGTTTTAACAATATCTTTGGTAGCTACGGCAATGTGTTGCACGCCTTCGCCTTCGTAAAACTCAAGATATTCTTCAATCTGCGATTTTTTCTTGCCTTCGGCGGGCTCATTAATCGGGAATTTTGAAAAACCATTGCCATTGCTCATTACCTTGCTCATTAAAGCAGAGTATTCGGTGTTGATTTGCTTATCGTCGAAAGAAAGGATGTTTACAAAACCCATTACCTCTTCGTACCATTTTACGGTTTCGTTCATGCGGTTCCAACCTACATTTCCCACGCAGTGGTCTATGTAAAGTAGTCCAGCATCGTTAGGGTTGTAATCGCTTTTCCATTCGCGGTAGCCCGGCATAAATAGCCCCGTATAATTTTTGCGCTCGATGAACATATGAACGGTTTCGCCATAGGTATAAATACCGGACATTTTCACCTCGCCATGCGCATCTGTTAGTGTTTGAGGTGCTAAATAAGATTTTGCACCCCTTTTTGTGGTTTCTTCATAAGCACTGTAGGCATCATCTACCCAAAGTGCCAAAACCTTAACGCCATCGCCATGTTTTTTTACGTGCTCGGCAATGGGATGGTCTGATTTTAAAGCCGTAGTTAAAATTAAACGCACTTTACCTTGTTGTAAAACATACGAAGCTCTATCTCTAACACCAGTTTCTGGTCCGGCATAAGCCAAAGATTGAAAACCAAAAGCCGTTTTGTAATAATGGGCAGCTTGTTTGGCGTTACCCACATAAAATTCTATATAATCAGTTCCGTTAATAGGAAGGAAATCTGGTGCTTTCGCTATTTTTTCTGCAAATGTTTGTGTGCTCATTGTTTTATAATTTGTCCGATGTCGGATGACTGAAGTCGGAGGTTTTAGTTTGTTTTAAACTTTTAATGTAGTTTGGTTTTCACTTCTTACTTTACTCTACATTTGTCTGCCAGCTCTTATGGTAGCTTTCGTCTTCAATGGCAATCGCATCTTCGGTGAGCATGAGCGGCCTAAAAGGATCTATCATTACGGCCAATTCTTCAGTACTTTCTTTACCTATCGATTTTTCTACTGTTCCGGGGTGCGGTCCGTGTGGTATTCCTCCTGGGTGCAAAGTAATCTGTCCTTTAACTACACTTTTTCGGCTCATAAAATCACCATCAACATAGTATAAAACTTCATCGCTATCCACATTGCTATGGTTATATGGCGCAGGAATGGATAGTGGATGATAATCGTACTTACGGGGCACAAATGAGCACATTACAAAATTATGGGCTTCAAAAGTTTGGTGTACTGGTGGCGGTTGGTGCAAACGACCTGTTATGGGTTCAAAATCATGTATAGACAATGCCCATGGGTAATGAAAGCCATCCCAACCTACAAAATCGAAAGGATGAGTAGCGTAGGTATATGGGTACATGATACCTTGTTTTTTAATTAAAACTTTAAAATCACCAGTTTCATCAAAAGTTTCCAAATCGGTAGGGCGTTTAATGTCGCGTTCGCAATAAGGCGAATGTTCCTCTAACTGACCAAAAGCGTTGCGGTAACGTTTTGGGGTGCGTATCGGACTAAAACTTTCGGTAATGAACAAGCGGTTGTTCTCGTCGTTAAATTCCATTTGATAAATGGTGCCACGAGGAATTACAAGATAATCGCCATAGGCAAATTTTATTTTCCCAAAACCTGTTTTTAGAGTTCCTGAGCCTACGTGGATGAAGATTACTTCATCGGCCTGACTGTTTTTGTAAAAATAATCGGTCATCGATTTACGTGGCGCAGCCAACGAAATGTGTAAATCGCTGTTTACCAAAACCGCTTTACGACTTTTTAGGTAATCGTCTTCTGGCTTAATGTTAAAACCAATCAAACTGGTGTGGCGCAAATGTTTTTCGCGGGCAATTTTAGGTTCAACATTATAAGGTTCGCCCAGAGATTTTACAATAGTTGGCGGATGGCAATGGTAAACCAATGAATATAAGCTTGAAAAGCCTTCGGTAGAAACTAATTCCTCAGCATACAAAGTTCCGTCGGGTTTGCGAAAAATAGTGTGCCTTTTTGCAGGAATGGTTCCTAAGGTATGATATATTGGCATAACGTTAGGTGCTTGGTTTGAAAGTGTAAATATATTTGATTAACGGGAAAACGTTTTATTGAGCGCTTGGGTAAAGGTTTATAAAGAATATTGCGCAAAAATGATTTTAGAAAGTAAAGCATCTCTAAAAGCGGCGAGAACCTCGTTGGCTTTAGCATTTTGATATGTTGATTTGCAAATCATTTTATAGTGTAAAATTACAATAATAAAAGCGAAGTACAAATTTATTAAATCGCTATGTTTTGCGGCGCATTAATAATTTTATAGCTTTGACCCAACAAATCCAAATATCGTATGAAACTAGTATCCTATAAAACTGAAGATAGAGAACACTTAGGTGTTTATGTAAACGGACATATTTACAATTTAAACTCTTGCAATAAATTAATACCAGATGAGATGAACGCTTTTTTACAGGGCGGAGAAGCTTTAATGGATAGAGCAAAGCAGGTTAACCAAGATATTATTAAGGGCGAACTTACGCCTAAAGAAGAGATTTTTTATGAAATATTAGCACCAGTACCTCACCCAACATCGTGCAGAGATGGCTATGCTTTTAGACAACACGTAGCTGCGGCTCGTCGCAATCGTAAAGTAGACATGATTGCAGAGTTTGACCAATATCCGATATTTTATTTTACCAATCACAATGCTATACAAGGACCGGGCGAAATAGAATGTATGCCAGATCATTTTCAAAAACTTGATTTTGAGTTAGAAGTAGCAGTTGTTATTGGAAAAAAAGGTAGAAATATTAAGGCTGCAGAAGCTGATGAATACATTGCAGGCTACATGATTATGAACGACATGAGTGCCCGTACTTTGCAAATGGAAGAGATGTTGTTAAACCTTGGCCCTGCAAAAGGAAAAGATTTTAGCACTGTAATTGGCCCTTGGTTGGTTACCCCTGATGAATTGGAGCCGTATAAAGTGTCTGCAAAACCTAACCACGTGGGCAATGCCTACAATTTAAAAATGATATGCAGGGTGAATGGAATTGAAGTTTCGGCGGGCAACACGGCTGATATGGACTGGACTTTTGCCGAAATTATAGAGCGCTGTGCTTACGGAGTGGATGTTTTACCTGGAGATGTAATTGGATCGGGTACGGTAGGCACCGGTTGCTTTTTGGAGCTAAACGGTACAGGTTTATTAAACGACCCAAGCTTTAAGCCACAATGGCTACAACCTGGAGATAACGTGGAAATGGAAATTACAGGTTTAGGTTGCTTAACCAATATCATTAC
>CANHHZ010000051.1 GCA_947460275.1 Sphingobacteriaceae bacterium
CGTCCACAGCAAACGCTACCAAGTTTGGTAATTCGGTCAACGGCTCGGCCAATTCAGTGCTCAATTCCCAAACCTCAGCTATCAACAATAACATTAGTCAGCCTAAACCAAATTCTACCCAGTTTGGGGGTTTGTCAAGTACTTCGGCCATATTGTTGTCGAGCAATTCTGGTGTTCAGACTGCAACAAATGAGTTAACTTATACAGGACAAATTACGGATAGTCTAATCAATTTAAACCACTCCAAACTCAAAGATTTGGCAGATGGAATTATCAAAGCACAGCTTTTGGTGGTAGATTCTAGTGAAAATGTGGGTTCGGTGATCAACTACTATTTTCATAAAAAGATAACTCAAATCAAGTACATAGGAACTGAACTCCTTGATGGAGATAATGACGGAGTTTATGATTTTGAAGATAGCTGTCTTTCAGGAGTTAACCCAATAGCTACCATCACTGCAGGTGGTTCCTTGTCAATTTGTCAAGGTGGCAAGGTTACCTTAACCGCCAATAGTTCGAGCAGTTATTTATGGAGCAACGGCGCTACTACGCAAAGTATAGAGGTAAGTACAGCTGGCAGTTACACTGTAAAAATAACCAATGCCAGCGGCTGTAGTGCAACAAGCACTGCAACTGCAGTAGTAGTTAATGCGCTACCTACGGCAACCATTACGGCATCGGGCGCCACTACATTTTGTACAGGTGGAAGCGTAACCTTAACAGCCAGCAGTGGTAGCAGTTATTTATGGAGCAATGGAGCGACGACACAAAGTATTATCATCAACAACACTGGCAATTACAGCGTAACAGTAACCAATGCCAATGGTTGTTTGGCCGCCAGTGCAGCCACAACAGTAACGGTAAACAGCTTGCCGACTGCTACGATCAGTGCCAGCGGCCCAACGAGTTTCTGTCAAGGTGGCAAGGTTACCTTAACCGCCAATAGTTCGAGCAGTTATTTATGGAGCAATGGCGCTACTACGCAAAGTATAGAGGTAAGTACAGCTGGCAATTACACGGTAACCCTAAGCAACGCTAATGGTTGTAGCGCAACAAGCACTGCAACTGCAGTAGTAGTTAATGCGCTACCTACGGCAACCATTACCGCGTCGGGTCCTCTAACGATTTCCCAAACTGGGAATGTCGTATTGAGCACTGCAAGCGGACATAGTTACCAATGGCACAGGGATGGTTTGGCCATAGCTGGTGCCACTGCAAACAGCTATACAGCAACTACGGCAGGCAGTTACACAGTAAAAGTAACCACTTCGTCGGGTTGCGAGGCATTGTCAACAGCTATGGCTGTAAAAACCATATTTGTATTGCCTGCCAATAATTTCCAAATAAGTATTACAGGGGAAACCTGTCGCGTTAGTGATAATGGAAAAATCGTTATTGGCGCTACTCAAAGCTTAAGCTATACCGCTACCCTTACCCGTTCTGGTCAAACGATTAAAACCTCAACTTTTAACAGTAACCTAGAGCTTACGGGTCTTGCTGCTGGAAATTATACCCTATGTATTACCATAGCCGGGCAAGTCGATTACAAGCAGTGCTATGAGATTTTAATCACTGAACCCAAAGACCTAACCGTTTATGCAAACTCAGACCGTTCACAAAACATCGTTAACCTGACCCTTTCTGGAGGAAGTACATATTACATTAGCATTAATGGCAAGTTACATACCAGTACCCTGTCAAATGTAAGTTTACCTTTAAATCCAGGTATCAACAGGATAGTAGTGAAAACCGATAAAGAATGCCAAGGTATTTTTACCGAAGATATTTATCTGGATAGTTCTGCAAAGCTCTATCCAAATCCTTTTGTTTCTACCCTAAATATTCGTATGGATAGCCAAAATACCAAAGAAGCGTTGGTTAGGGTTTTGGATGTTTCGGGAGCCCAGGTTTACCAAGCCATACACCGTGTGGTAAATGGACAAATGAGTTTAGACTTGAGTAAATTAGCTAAGGGTTATTATTACATAGTTATTGGCAAGCAAACCTATAAAGTAATTAAACAATAATGAGAAAGGTTTTATATTTATTTGCAGTTATTTTTTTATTTTTTGCTTGTAAAAAGAGCAATAAAGAGGTAATCTCACCTTCGCCAAGTGCTGCCGTTTTGGTAAGTCCGATTAATAATGAGGCTTGTTTTACTGGCGTTACGGTTTCAGCTACGCAGAGTAGTGTGCTTTTTACTTGGCAAGCCGCTGCTCATGCTGATGGTTATGTATTAACAGTTACTAATTTGCTCACCAACAGCGAGCAAAGATTAAATACTACTTTACCTAGTGGTTCGCTTACGCTCGAGCTGAGTACACCTTATGCTTGGCAGGTAGTGTCAAAGTCTAGTGCAAATACCATTACTGCAAAGAGCGTTATTTGGAAATTTTACAATACAGGGCCAGGAGTGAGCAGTTTTCCGCCTTATCCGGCCGAGCTTACCAGCCCTAGTTTAGGTCAAACGGTAACACCAACAAATGGAAAAATAACCTTAGTATGGAAGGGGAGTGATGCAGATAACGACATCGCCAACTACGATGTTTATTTAGGCACCAGCAGTTCACTTACACTTATTAAGGCGCAGCACTTGGCAAGTCCTTTAACTGATGTCGCGGTAAATGCCAATAGCACTTATTATTGGAAAGTAATTACCCGCGATGCCAAAGGCAACACCTCCGATTCAGGCGTTTTTGAGTTTAAAACGAACTAATTCTTTTCGCTATCGCCACAAAAAAACCTTTAGGAATAAAAGAGGCGACTGACCCGAGTTTAACATAGCCGACTTAAGTGATTTTTAGCCACAGTTAAAGCAGTGGACTTGTAGCCTTGCCGGTTGACCTGGCATACATGTTTTGCCTATTTTGCTCATGCTTTTTTACCCATTGGGTATCCTCTTTTTGTCGCCCTTTTGCTTAGCATGAAATCATCAAACGCTTTTGTGTAAACTTGTGCTTTTGGAGATACCGTACATGGTTAGCGTTGTTTAACTAAAACAGCACTAACTATAGCACGTTCAGCCCCATTGGTGTTACCTGGTCTATTTAGCAATTGATTGCCAACAATCATCGAACTAGAACCGCCGCCATCTAAATTAATGGCGTTGGTACAGCCTAATGTTTTTAAAGCCCCAGCCAACTGAACAAGATTCATTCCTTCATATCCAGCATCAACATTATCTCCCTCTACCACCAACATGAGCATGATGTTGCCGTTGGTGTAGCCAATGGCTGTTCTTGGCCTGGAAGTGGTGTTGTTAATGCTGATCATCTCTTCAACATCTGATATTTCGGTGTTTCCATTGCGCAAAAGCATTGGCGATCCTCCGATAGCACTTGAAATGTTCCAAATGGCACCGCCAGAAGGAAAGGTTTCTGTTGGGATTGGTTTTGGGGCCGTTCCTTCTACATTTTGATTAGGAGTGGGATATTGATAAATTAAATCGTTTCCGCCACCCACATGATAAATCCATGCGGTTGAAGCCTCACCAGTGCTATTGATGCCAAAAGCAGCTCTAGTTGGATAATATGCCGTCGAAACGCTGTTATAAGTTCTATTTAAAACTTTGATGTTGGCAGAAAGAACAGCGGCTCCATTGTATTTTACTAGGCTAAATGACTGGTTAACGCTAAAATAACCCCCATTGATACAGGCAAGTACTTTTCCAGTTTCATCTTTGTTAAAGTCGCTTAATTTTTTAGCAGTTGTTGAAAGTACAGGTTTAAATTCAATAGCTTGGTTTTTGGGGTTTACGGCTAAACAAAACATTTTAGTCTTTTTTCCATCATATACTCCATCAAAAGTATACAACTCTATCCCGTCTGGGAAACCAGTGGTGGCGGTTGTATTTAATTTCCATCCGCTAGGTAGGGCAATAAGTTTGGCTGTTGGTGTTGTTGGTGCAGTTGGAACAACAACTCTGTTGACTTGGCTTTTTGCACATCCAAAAATTAGGGTAATGGCAATAGCGATTAAATTTAATCTAAGTGTGTTTTTTTTCATTGTTCAAATCATTTTAAGTTTAGCTCATATTTCTCCTCGGTCATGTATGCAGCGGTTTTTGTAAAATAAAGTAAGCATGTCGACCTATTTAATTCATGTTTTTGCAATTAATTGCTGTTTTCCGTTATCAATCAAGGTTAAGCAATCCACTTCTAGCCAACAAACAAGCGCCAATTACACCCGATTTTTCGCCTAGTGAGGATAATTTTATTTTGGTGTCGCTATTTACCAAGCTTAAAGAGTATTTATTGATGGCACTTTTAATGGGCAGCATAATGTACTCTCCAGTTTTTGCTAGGCTTCCGCCAATAATAACCAGTTCTGGATTGAAAATATTAATTAACAAGGCTATTCCTCTGCCTAATTTATCCCCCAAATCTGCAATAAGATCTATTGCTAGTACATCGTCATGGTTTGCTGCATCAATAATTTGGTCCATGTCAATTTCATTTACCTTTGTTGGATTTTTTACTTTTTGCACCAATATACTTGAGGTGCCAGCTTCAATTTTTTCTTTAAAATTTCTTACCAGCGCCCAGCCAGAGCCTTCAGTTTCTAAACACCCTTTTTTGCCACATTGACAAATGATATTGTTGTTGAATATTGGGATATGGCCAAACTCACCAGCAAAACCAGATTTTCCATAATACAGCTGTCTGTTGATCATTACACCCATCCCCAAACCATGATCTAGGTTTAGAAAAAGAACGTTTTTTTCATCTCTTACCAAGCCCGAATTAAATTCTCCATAGGCCATTGCCCTAGAATCGTTTTCCAAAAAAGTTTTGATATTTAATTCCTTTTCTAAAGATTTGGCTAAGGGTTCTTCGTTGAAATTGAAAAAACTATAGCTGTAGCCAGTATGGTGGTTGATACGCCCCGATAGATTTACACCTAAGCCTAGTATTTTTTCTTTTTTTATACTTAAGTTTTTCACAAAATTTTTAATAATGTCAATTAAATCAGTTAGTGCTTCTTGCGAATTGCTTAACTTATAAGGGATACCTTCTTTGATCTCGATTAAATTTTTCTGTAAATCTGTTAAACCGATATTGATATGGTTTTGCTTAATATCTACGCCTAAAAAAAATACCGAATTGCCAACCATGCCATAAAGATTTGGTTTTCTTCCTCCTGTTGACTCTACTTTGCCTAAATCTTCGACTAATCCGTCGTTGATAAGTTCGCCTATCAAAGTGGTTACTTTTGGGATACTTAAATTTACCTCTTTACATAAATCTGCGATGGTAAAACTACCATTGCTGCATAAAAATGAGATGATATTTTTTTTTAAATGGATGTTTTTTAAAGCAACACCAGATGTATTTTCGTCATTTAATTCTTCGAAAAAAGTCATAATTTTAATTATAAAAAATATTAAAAAGCCAATTTCAAAAATACAATAAGTTGCGTAAATTAAGGAGTTATTGCTTTAAGTAAATTTTTGCTGCTTCGAAAAATGAGCAGTTTTTTCGAAAAATCTAAGGCCTAATTTTAAATTCTTCTGAGGACTAAGTTATTGTTTTTTATGTTATTAAAAAAAATTAATAACTATTCTTTTGTTAGTGAAATAAATATATATTTGTTTCTATGAATTTTAAGGCAATTTCTATCTTTTTTTTATTGCTTTTGTTGAGGGTGCATTTTGTGAAAGCCCAAAACACAGAAGAATTACAAGTCCCTATACTTGTAGTTGGTGGCGGGGCTAGTGGAGTTACCGCTGGTCTGCAGGCCTCTCGTCTTGGCGTTGAAACTTTAATCATAGAAGAAACAGACTGGCTTGGAGGAATGCTAACTGCTGCGGGTGTTGCAGCAATTGATGGAAATCACCAGTTGCCATCTGGTTTATGGGGAGAGTTTCGCCAAAAATTATATGATTATTACGGAGGTGCAAATCGTGTAGAAACGGGATGGGTGAGCAACACCTTGTTTGAGCCTGTAGTGGGTAATAAAATTTTAAAAGAAATGTGTGCCAACAGCCCCAACCTTAAAATTTTATATCATACTACCTATACTAAAGTTACCAAAGTTGCAAATGGTTGGGAAGTATACGCCGTTAATGGTGCGAAAAAATACATGATTCACGCGACTATTCTTATTGATTGTACGGAATTGGGCGATATAATGGCTGCAGCAAAAGCCGACTTTTTTTTAGGTATGGACAGTAGACAACGTACTGGAGAAATTTATGCGCCTGAAAAAAGCAATGATATCGTACAAGACTTAACTTATGTTGCTATACTTAAGGATTTTGGAAAGGGCACAGATAAAACTATCGCTAAGCCATTAGGCTATAACTCTGCACTTTTTGAGCAGTCATGTAGTGTTGCCGACCAAGCTGAAAAAAATAATGGATTATTAGCTTGCGAAAAAATGATTACCTACGGTAAGTTGCCAAATGGCAAATACATGATCAATTGGCCAAACCATGGAAATGATATCTATTTAAATATTGTAGCCAAAACGCCCTCAGAACGACAAAAAGAGCTTGAAAAAGCAAAAAATCACACCTTAAGTTTCATTTATTATTTACAAACCGCCTTAGGGTTTAAAAACTTAGGGTTGTCGGATGAGTTTGGCACCAAAGACAACTTGCCAAAAATACCGTATTATAGAGAATCTAGAAGGCTAGATGGGTTGGTTAACTTATCAGTGAATTATTTGGAGCAACCTTTTAGCCAAGAGTTTCCCTTGTACAGAACGGGCGGCATTGTAGGTGATTATAACATTGATCATCATCATTTAAAAAACCCAGAAGCCCCAAAAATAGATTTTATCAAAATTAAAGTACCTTCCTATAATGTCCCATTGGGAGCATTGATACCTAAAAACACGTCTAATTTAGTCGTAGCAGAAAAAAGCATTGCCGTGTCTAACATTGTGGCAGGAGCAACGCGGTTACAGCCAGTAGTGTTAGGGGTTGGTCAAGCTGCGGGTGCTTTAGCGGCGGTATCTATTTTAGAAAACAAAGCCTTAAATGCAGTCGATATTAGGCAAGTGCAGCTGATACTTTTAAAAGCAAATGCTTATTTGATGCCTTATATAGACGTTAAAACTACGGATCCATTTTTTATGGCGGTACAAAAAATTGGCGCAACAGGTATTTTAAAAGGGAAAGGCAATTCCTATAAGTGGGCAAACCAAACTTGGTTTTATCCAGATCATTCGATAAGCGAATATGATTTGCTTCAAGGTTTAAAATCTTATTATCCGGTCATGTCAAATTACCAAGCAAGTGGCGCTGATTTAACCATTCAAGAGTTTGCCAAAATGCTTCACGAAATTAATCCTGCGCTTTCAGAAATAGCAATACAACAAAAACATGCTGTTTTATCGGATAATAAAGTGATGAAAAGAAAACACATCGCCATTTTAATTGATGCGCTTTTGAACCCATTTGAGCTTAGCATTGATTGGTTTGGAAATTTAAAATAAATAGGGTTGTAAAAACCTACATTAGAACTGTTCAACTTTTTCGTAAAATATACTATGGCTCCAAAAAAATCAATGCAAATCAATCCAATTTATTGGATACCTACTACTTGGTTCGCAATGGGCTTGCCCTTTGTAGCGCTTGCAGCATCTAGCGCCATTATGTACAAAAACTTAGGTGTTTCAGATTCAAAAATTGCCTTTTGGACATCTTTAATCATGTTGCCTTGGACTTTAAAACCCTTATGGGGCCCATTTTTAGAGATGTACAAAACTAGAAAGTTTTTTGTGTACACGACACAAATGATCACCGGTTTGTTGTTTGGCTTGGTTGGTTTGTCGTTACAATTAGATCATTTCTTTAGCATTTCTATTGCAGTTATGGCCATTATTGCGTTAAGCGCATCAACACATGATATTGCTGCCGATGGTGTTTACTTAAATGAGCTGAGTGCAAAATCACAAGCCAAGTTTGTGGGTTGGCAAGGCGCATTTTATAATATTGCTAAAGTTTTTTCTGGAGGTGTTTTGGTTTATTTGGCCGGTGAGCTCGAAAAAAAAATGGGCCTTGCAAATGCTTGGATGATTGTGATGTTCGCCTACGGGATCATTATGTTGTTATTGGGTTTGTACAGTTTGAAAATGCTTCCCGAAGGTGAAAAAGCACCAACTATCCATTCTGCAAAAGAAAGTTTAAATACACTTAAAGATGTAATTGTCACTTTTTTTCAGAAAAAAAATATTTGGTTTAGCCTTGCCTTTATTGTTTTTTATCGTTTTGCCGAAGGCCAGGCTATAAAAATTACCCCGCTCTTTTTTAAAGCCAGTAGGAGTGACGGTGGTTTAGGTTTATCCACCTCTCAAATAGGAGTATTGTATGGTATCTTTGGTGCTGTCGCCTTTGTTTTAGGCTCTATTGCTGCAGGCTATTTTGTATCTAACAAGGGGCTCACAAAAAAGACATTATTTATTTTGTGTGCCTTCTTTAATATTCCTTTCCTCGCCTATACTTTTTTGGCTGTAACGCTACCTACAAGTCAACTCATAATTGGCGCTGCTGTAGCCATGGAATATTTTGGTTATGGTTTCGGTTTTGTTGGGCTTATCTTATTTATGATGCAAAACATTGCTCCAGGTAAGTATAAAATGGCACATTATGCCTTTGGTAGCGGTTTAATGAATTTAGGCTTTATGCTGCCCTCTATGGTAAGTGGCTTTGTAAGTGATTTTTTAGGCTACAAAGATTTTTTCATTTGGGTAATGATTGCCACTATACCTGCATTTTTGGTTACCTGGCTCGTGCCGCTACAAAAACCAGAAGAAGAAGAAAATGAAGTAGCAGAAATTTTAGAAAAGTAAAATGAATTACATCAAAAAAAATCTAGCTATACTTTTAGTGGCATTTATAGCCTTTATTGCTTATTCTTGCAAATCCTACCCATTGCAAACCGCCAATAAAGTGAACAAAAATACCATTGTTTTTTTAGGCAATAGCATTACACAAGTGGGCAAATGGCAAGAATTGTTACCCTATAAAAAAGTAGTTAACAAAGGCATAAGTGGAGATATTACCAAAGGTGTTTTGGCTAGAATTGAAGATTGCCTTTCCTCTAAACCGGCCAAAATTTTTGTGATGATTGGAATTAACGATTTAAAAATTGGTACGCCAATCGATTCCATCACCCTCGGCCAGATCAAAATAATTGAAAAGATAAAACAGCTTTCGCCCCGAACAAAAATTTATATGCAAAGTACTTTGCCCGTACACGAAGCCATGCTAGCTAGTATTTATAAACGCCTAAATAATGGTGCGATAACTCAAATGAATATCGCGCTAAAGTTAGCGTGTAAGCAACAAAATGTGCGCTTTATAGATCTGCATCCTGTAATGAGAGATCAAAATGGGCAGCTTCAAAAGGTGCTAAGCACAGATGGCTTACATTTAAAGCCAGAAGCCTATGCAATTTGGGTAAACTATCTTCAAACCAATAAATTATTATGAGAATAAGCGGAACTTTTATAGACGAAATATCTCACGATATCCCTCATCAAAACTGGGGCCCAAAAGAGTGGGAACAAGATTTTATCTACATGAAAGCAGCAGGGATAGACACTGTAATTATGATACGTAGTGGTTACCGTAAATTTATTACTTACCCTTCGGCCTACTTAACGAAAGCTTTTGGCTGTTATACGCCTTCTATAGATTTAGTGGAGCTTTTCCTTAGTCTTGCCGATAAATATGAAATGAAGTTTTATTTCGGTTTATATGATAGTGGCATTTTTTGGGATACTGGCAATTTACAAGCAGAAATTGATGCAAACCGCTATGTGGTTGATGAAGTATGGGCTAAGTATGGCCATCATCCGAGTTTTGCCGGCTGGTATGTAAGCACAGAAATTAGCAGAAAAACAAAAGGTTCTATCCATGCCTTTAAAACTTTGGGGATGCAGTGCAAGAATATTAGCAACGGCTTACCTACTCTAATTTCTCCATATATTGATGGTAAAAAAGCTGTTATGGCAAATTCTGCAAAATTAAGCAAGGTTGACGCTATTTCTGTGAAAGAACATGAAGCCGAGTGGGGAGAGATTTTTGAAGGCATATCGGGCGCAATAGATGCAGTAGCTTTTCAGGATGGGCATGTAGACTACCATGAGCTGCCTGATTTTTTTGAAGTTAATAAAAAATTGGGCGATAAATTTGGTTTAGCATGTTGGACCAATGTAGAGTCATTTGACAGGGATATGCCCATCAAATTTTTGCCCATTAAGTTTGATAAAATGAGGATGAAATTAGAAGCTGCCGCAAATGCAGGTTTTGATAAGGCCATCACCTTCGAGTTTTCGCATTTTATGAGTCCACAATCAGCTTATTTACAAGCCGGCCATCTATACAATCGTTATCAAGAATATTTAAAAACATTATAGTAAAAATATCGAATGAATAAGTACAGCGAAATTTACAAGGAAGAATTAATCAAAAATATTATTCCATTTTGGATGAAACATTCAAAAGATGAAGAATATGGAGGCTTTTTTACCTGTTTGGGAAGAGATGGTAGTGTTTTTGACACAGATAAGTTTATGTGGTTACAAGGCAGGCAAGTTTGGACTTTTGCTACACTTTACAACCAGTTTGAGGCTGATCCGGCGTATTTAGCAATGGCAAAACATGGGGCAGGTTTTATGAAAAAGTACGGAAGAGATGCCGAAGGGAATTGGTTTTTTTCTTTAAATAGAGCTGGTCAGCCATTGGTGCAACCCTACAATATTTTTTCTGATTGTTTTGCCACCATGGGCTTTGGCGCATTATATTCAGCTACAGGCGAAGACGAATATGCAACAATCGCAAAAAAAACATTTGAAAATATTTTAAGAAGGAGAAACGATACTAAAGGAAAATACAATAAAATTTTTCCAGGGACCCGCGATTTACGTAATTTTTCTTTGCCCATGATTTTGAGCAATCTGTCTATCGAAATTGAACATTTATTGGATAAACAATTGGTTGATGATTTGATCAAAGATGTAGTAAACGAGGTCATGAATGTGTTTTATCAACCCGAACACGGAATTATTTTTGAAAATGTGAATAAAGACGGTTCTTTTTCCGATAGTTTCGAAGGCCGTTTAATTAATCCAGGGCATACCATTGAAGCGATGTGGTTTATGATGGATTTGGGCGTTCGCTTAAATGACCAAAATCTTATCGAAAAAGCTATTCAGATCGCAATTAAAGCACTAGAGTACGGTTGGGATGAAAAATTTGGTGGCATTCTATATTTCTTAGATTTTAAAGGTGCTCCTCCGCAACAGTTAGAATGGGATCAAAAATTATGGTGGGTGCATGTCGAAGCATTGGTGTGTATGGCCAAAGCTTGGGATTTAACGGGCAACTTGCAAGCCAAACAGTGGTTCGAAAAACTACACGGATATACTTGGAAACATTTTAGAGATGAAGAATTTGGAGAGTGGTTTGGCTACCTTAACCGTAGGGGCGAGGTCTTGCTGGATCTTAAAGGGGGTAAATGGAAGGGTTGTTTTCATATTCCAAGGGCAATGCTTC
>CANHHZ010000052.1 GCA_947460275.1 Sphingobacteriaceae bacterium
TAAACAATAATATCGCTAAATATTAGCGTGCTACCCAACTTTCTGGATTTTGAGCTATGCTTCCTTTGTGTATTTGGAAACCCACCTCTGGCACGCCATCTGTTATCCCTGCAACTCCTATCGTTTGTTTGGTAGAAACGTTATCTCCCTTAGAAACACTAACGCTTTTTAAATTTTCATATACTGTAAAGTACTCGCCGTGTTTAACAATTACATAGTATTTACCAAATTTATCGAATATTGTAGATACTTTTCCGTTGAAAACAGCCCTTACCGCTGCGCCTTCACTGGTTTGAAAAGTTACGCCTTCATTTCGGCCTGAGGCTTGATCTACCATGTAGGCTCCAAAATGCGAACTGATATAACCTCTTTCTACTGGCCAAGGCAAACTTCCTCTATTGCTCTCAAAAGCATCCGACAACTTTGCATCTGCAGGACTACTTCTTAAAATTTCGCTATTTGTTTTTGGTTTATTATTTGGCGAAGGAGCAGGTTTATTGTCTTTTTTTGCTGAAGTCCCGGCTAGGCGCTCAGCTTCCCTAGCCTGTTCTTCGGCTTTTTTACGAGCCAAAGCAATTTGACGTGCAATTTCTGCTTTAATCTGTCGGTCGATTACCGCTTGCTGTTGTTTCTTTTTCTGAATATCTTGTTTGTACTGTTTTTCTTGTTTGCTCAACTGACTTAGCACAGCAGTTTGCTCGCCTTTCTTTTTATCGAGCTTAGTTTTCTCATTTACCTGCGATTTAAGCAAATTGCTTTTGTTCTTAAGGTCTTGATCTAAAACTATAATTTTATTGCTCAAGTCTTTTTCAGTACCTTGTATGTAAGCGGCCTGTTTTTTTCGATATTGACCAAATTGCTGCAAATATTTAATGCGTTTATAAGCTTGATTAAAGTCCTTTGCTGCAAAAATAAACATCATTTTATCATAGGAGTTTCTATTGCGTTGTGCAAAACGGATCATCCCTGCATACTCGTTTTTTAAGTCGGTTAAACGCGTTTTTAAATTTTGAACCTTGCTGGTATTTTCGGTAATTTGATGATCTAAATTTTTTATTTCAGAGTTAATGGTCGATATTTTTTCTTGCATTAACCTAACTTGAGCCTTAATAGCATTAATTTGACTAAGTGTCAACTTTTTACCGTTGGTAGTTTTGGTTAAGTTTTTTTCGGCCAATTCAATTTCCCTCTGCAAGGCTTCTTTTTTACGTTCCAGCTCACGTGCAGTTTGAGCAAAAGCCCCTGCGCAACATAGCACAAATAATAGCGAAAAAATCAGTTTTAATTTCATTCCTGCAAAAATATAAAAAAATTAATTGATTAGCTTGAAACTTTTGGGGATCGTAAAAGGAAATTCTACCAAACCATCAGCTTCTATTTTATTAAATTCGATACTTAAATCTATCTTTTTGGCGCCTGACATGGTATTAATTTTTAAACTTGATGGAAATAACGCATTATTGATTGGTGTGTAATTCCCATAAATAACTTTAAAAGCCTGGGCAGCTTTAGCGTCGTTGAGTGTGGTTTCGGCCAGTTTAAACAAGGTATTAAAAACTGTACGGTAAGCTAAATTTTCTGTCTGTCCGCTTAAAACCCACACGCCGTTTTCTTGTGCCAAATCCGACTCTTCTTTCATAAAATCATCAATCACATTACCCGAAAGCACCGATTGCAACAATTTAAAATTAACCTGCTTGTTGGTAAAGTCGTAAATATAACTGATTGGTTTTTTGGTGTAAGTTTTTTCAAATCGATTTAAAAGCTTTAGTGTATCAGGCGTAATGATAACTCTGGCGACCTCAATCCCAGCAATAGCCGAAACACTTAACCATATTTTTTTATCTTTTTGTATTCTAATGGCCATGGTTACATTGTTTTCATCGCCATTTACATCCAAGTTGGCCTTTCCTTTTAGAGCTAAACTACTAAAACTAAGATTTTTGCTTTGCAACAACTTTAGGTGCTCTAATTTTTCATTAGGTAATATAGCGGTTTGCTCTTGAGCAGGTGGCGGTGCTACAATCAATTTTTTTGGCTTGCAGCCGAAAATCATCACCATAAAAACACCAAACAGAATACTACTCAATATATTTCTTTTCATCGCTTTTTAGTTAATTTTTCACAATTTCTTAACACCCAAACAACAAATATCATTGCCTAAGGTTTAAAATGATATTATTTACCAGTATGCCCATAACCCCCGTCACCACGGGTAGTATCGCTTAACTTTTCGGCCATTTCCCAATCAATAGTTTCGTGTTTTGCAATCACCATTTGTGCAATTCTATCGCCATCGTTAATCACAAAATCCGTGTCCGAAAGATTAACTAACAAAACTTTAATCTCTCCTCTATAGTCGGCATCAATGGTTCCTGGCGAGTTTACAATACCAATACCGTGTTTATACGCCAATCCGCTACGCGGTCTAATTTGTGCTTCGTAGCCGATAGGTAATTCTATATGTAAACCAGTTGGAACTAATAAACGTTGCAAAGGTTTAATTGTAATTTTTTCGGCAGTAAAAGCACGCAAATCCATGCCTGCAGCATGAGCTGTTTCGTAAGCGGGTAGTGGATGGTGAGAATGATTGATAATCTTAATCTTCATTTTTTGAGGTTGAAGTAAGCAAATTTGTTAGATTTCGTTTTTCGATAAAATATATCGCCACTAAAAATACAAATAACAGCGCATTACCTATGTAAATATTTTGTTCGAAGGTATAAAATGACAAGATGACCAGCAACACCGAGGTGCACAAATAAGCCACTATCTTTTTTAAATTATATGGAATTGGATAATGTTTTTGACCCAAGATATATGAAATAACCATAATGATAAAATATGCCCACATGCTTATCCAAGCCGAGGCCATATATCCATATTTTGGAATAAGCATAACATTCATAACTATTGTAAAAAATGCCCCAATCAACGAAATATACAAACCATAACGTGTTTGATCTGACAAGCGATACCACACCGAAAGATTCATATAAATACCCAAACAAACATAACCAAAGAGCAAGTAAGGAACAGCAGGTAAGCCAACCCAATACTTTGGATCGATAAAATGTTTTAACAAGCTAATATTAGCAATTAAACCTACAAAAAGTATAGCCAATGCCAGCACAAAATAATTTAAGATATTGGCATACGTAGTTCTTGCATTTTCTTTTTTAGCGTGACTAAAAAAGAAGGGCTCGGCGCCTAACCTAAAGGCGGTATTAAAAATACTGATAAAAATAGCCAGCTTGCATACCGCTCCATAAATACCTGTTTCCCTGTCGGCAATGGCTGAAGGAAGATATTTACTCAGCAATATTTTATCTAAATTTTCGTTGATAATGAAAGACAAATTGGCTACCAAAATAGGCCAACTATACGCCAACATTTGATAAGCCAGCTTTTTATTAAACTTGAACCGTAAGGCTTTAAATTCGGGCAAAAGTAAAAGCAAAGTGCTTAGGCTTGCCGCCAAGTTGGCCACAAAAACATAACCTACCCATTTTGGTCTAAACCAAGTTACGAGCCATTCGGCACCAATGCCATTATGCTTGATGATAAACGGAATAACAAAGATAAATATCAAGTTTAGGCCTACAAAAACGCCAATATTTAAGAATTTTATCAAACTATACTTAAATGGCCTACCATCGGCACGCAGTTTTGCAAACGGGATTACACAAATGGCATCGATAAACAAAATCCAAATGAAATACTGGACAAACTTTCGTTGTTCAGCAATGGCTTGTACATTATTGCTGCTCAATGTAAAAGCAGAAATAGGAGTTGTAAAAACCAAACCTGTAAACAAAAGCAAAAGAGATATGCATCCAATTACCAAAAAGCTATTGTTGTACACTTCCTGCTTTTTGTCATCATACTTGTTTAAATACCTAAAAAAAGTGGTTTCCATCCCAAATGCTAAAATAGCATTCATGATAGAAGCATAACTGTACATTTTGGTAAAAATACCATATACACCCTGCGCATAAACCCTAGTGTAAATAGGCGTAAGTATAAAGTTGAATAACCTCGAAAATATAGTACTTAAACCATATACTAAAGTTTGACTGGCAAATTTTTTATATACAGACATCAGAGCTGAGATTTGAGAGGTGAGACACTAGATGTAAGATTGGATTTTAAAGTAGCTTACCATAATAAATTCTTTTTAACCACATCAAAGTTGCGATAATTTTTAAGTTCTCCATCAGTTATTTCCACATTTTCGACTTCGGCTTTATCGGGGCCATTGTGGCACCACTCTACAAACATCTCTAAAAACGTTGGTTCGGCTTCAGCTTCAATGTATACTGTGCCGTCTTTTTGGTTTTTCACAAACCCTTTAACGCCTATTTGGTCGGCCACAGCTTTGGTACTCGCTCTAAAAAAAACGCCTTGTACTTTGCCTGTTACTTTGATATTGATGTGTTTCATTTAAAACTTTAAATCTTGCAATTGTTGCTTTGTGCTTAAAAAATCTTCCCAAATTTCTTGTAAAATTTGAGCGGCAGGTTTGATTTCATCCAACATGGCCGAAACCTGACCTATTTCTAGTTCTCCTTCTTCCATGTCGCCTTCAAACATCCCTAATTTTGCTCGGGCTCTCCCCAAAATTTCGGCCAACTGCTGGGTATTGGCGCCATTTGCTTCTGCTTGCGAAATTAATTCGGCAAAATGATTTTTAAGCAAGCGCACAGGTACCAGCTTTTTCATTTGCAATTTGGTATCGCCTTCGGTAGCATTTATAATTTTATGCTTGAAATTTGGGTGCGCCGAGGATTCTTCGGCAACGGCAAAAGCAGAACCAATTTGAACCGCAACTGCGCCCAAGGCAAAAGCAGCCAACATGGCGGCACCGCTAGCAATACCTCCTGCAGCAATAACTGGAATTTTAACCGCAGCCTTTACCATTGGTATTAAACACAAAGTGGTGGTTTCTTCACGACCATTATGTCCGCCTGCTTCAAATCCCTCGGCCACAATAGCATCCACACCGCATGCTTCGGCTTTTAAGGCAAACTTGGTGTTGGCAATTACATGCACAACAGTGATGCCTTTCTCTTTTAAAAATTGTGTCCATGTGGCGGGATTTCCTGCCGAAGTAAACACGATTTTCACCCCTTCTTCAACAATAATATCCATTATTTCTTGAATATTTGGATAAAGTAAGGGCACATTTACCGCAAAGGGATGAGCTGTTGCCCCCTTGCACTTGCGAATATGTGTGCGCAATACTTCTGGATACATAGAGCCAGCGCCAATGATACCCAAACCTCCTGCATTGCTTACCGCCGAGGCCAAGCGCCATCCGCTACACCAAATCATACCCGCTTGTATCATTGGATATTTGATATGGAAAAGTTTTGTGATGCTATTGTTCATTTAAAATAAGCGTTTTATAGACGTTTTTAAACCTTTGTTCCCCTGGTCTTCCGTTTTTAGCCAAATAATTCCAGGTTTTTTGCCAGCCTCAAAGCTACCAAACTGTGCATCAATACCCAAAAATTTAGCGCCATTTAAGGTAGCCCAAGTTAATGCTTGCTCAAAACTTACATTTCTTTCTGCTTGTAAAGTTTGTATCTCCGATAAAATACAAAGTTGGTGGTTACTGGCCAAGCTATCAGTACCCAACGTTAAATTGATATTTTCATGTTGTAGCAAGTGGTTGGCAGGCAAATTATTTTCTATGTATAAGTTGGCGTTAGGGCACAAACACCAAAACAATTTAGGATGGGTTTTAGTCGCAAAAGCAATATCGGCTGCGCTAGTAAAAGTATTGTGCACCAAGAGGGTATTTACCTTTTTTGGTAGTTTTGGAAGGGCATGGTGGATAGCCGTTTGGTTTAAAATAGGTTCATCAAACAGCAAATTTACCGCCCCTAAAAAATCTACAAAAGCCCCAGTTCCCTTTTCAAAAAATTCGTTTTCTGCAACGGTTTCTTGGTTATGGATCGTTAAAATGTCATCGCTTTGTGTATGGATTGATATAGCGGTTAACAAACTTGACGCTACCGAGTAAGGCGCATGCGGAGCCAAAGAAGCTTTTAGTGGATAAAAATCTTTTTTAAGCTGCAAGCCTTTTGCAATAATGGGCGCTGCGGGTTTGTTAAAACCAAATAGTTCTACAAATGTGTGGTAATAAATTTGGCTGTTTTGCTTTACTTGTTTAGAAACCAACTCGTTAGAAATATCGCCTACAGCTACAATACCATTGGCATACATTTGAGCATCTGCCTTTTGCATGGCCGAAATAATTTCTGCTTCAGGCTGTTGCCTTAGCGCCAATATTTTTTTAATGAAACCTATTAAGCCGGTATGTTGGGGTATTTGACCTACCAAGTGCGACAGCTCCAAATGACAATGTGTATTGACAAAACCTGGCACCAAAATACCGTCATAATGTTGTATATGTTCAATGGCTTGCGCCTTTGCTTCCTCTGCAGTAAGCACCCGCTCGATGGTACCATCATTTTTTAAGGCAATTACTCCATTTTTTATGGGCGGCGTAGCAACAGGATAAACTAAGTTGGCAGAAACATATGAAACCATGGCACAAATTACGGTTATTTAGTATAAAAAATGATATAATTAGCTCCTCTTTTTATGTCAAAAGGGCTTACAGCACACAAAGGTTATTTATTTTAGTAACTTTGTGGTTCATTTATAAATACCAATGTCTGAAATTACTACACGATTAAATAAATACATTAGCGAGAGCGGATTATGTTCTAGAAGAGCTGCCGACAGATATATTGAAATGGGCCAAGTATTGATCAATGGACGCAAGGCTAAAGTTGGAGATAAAGTATTTTTTGGCGATTTGGTAAGCGTAAATGGAAATACAATTGAGCCGAAAGAAGCCGAAAATTCTATTCTTTTAGCTTACAATAAGCCTGTGGGTATTACTTCTACTACCGAAGCAAATGTAAAAGGAAATATTGTAGACCACGTAAACCATAGCGAACGTGTATTTCCTATCGGGAGATTAGACAAAGATTCGCAGGGATTGATTTTTCTGACCAATAACGGCGATTTAGTCAACAAGATATTACGTGCAGGCAACAATCACGAAAAAGAATATTTGGTTACCGTAAACAAGCCATTAACCGACCAATTTTTGGAAGGAATGGCAAAAGGCGTGCCTGTTTTAGGGGTTATGACCAAAAAATGCAAAGTGGTAAAAGAAAGTCCGCTTGTTTTTAAAATTACCTTAATACAAGGTCTAAACCGTCAAATACGCCGTATGTGCGAATATTTTGGCTACGATGTGACAAAATTAGAGCGTACTCGTATCATGAATATTACTCTTAAAGGTTTAGCCATTGGCGATTGGCGTGAACTTACCGAACAAGAACATACTGAAATTGCCAAAATGGTAGCCAAATCTAGTTCAGAAAAGCCTGCAACGCCTAAACGTGTAAGCAAAAAATCAGCTCCGAACCAAGAAGAAAAACCAGCTTCTCGTTTTACAAAAAGTAAAGGCGCTGGCACTAAAGGTAAACCAGAAAGTAAAAACAATTCAAAAAGCGGGTATAATACAAGTGCCAATAGCAATGATTGGTTTAAAAACAACGGTCCTAGCAAACGCCCAACCCGCCCATCAAATGGCAAGCAGGGTGCAGCTGGTGCCAAAACCCGCAGTCCAAAAAGAAAATAGTATTTTTTCTAGTTACTTTACCTTTAACAAACTTGTCTTCGAGTCATGGAGGCCCCTCTGCAACCATAAAAAAATAATTACCTTTGCATTAACATGATGGCCCAAAAGAAAATAGATATTCGTGCATTAGATTTGCCTACTTTGCAGCAACATTTCAGCGAAATGAAAGAGCCTGCCTATAGGGCAAAGCAAGTTTATGAATGGCTTTGGGAAAAATCTGCTCGTAGTTTTGATCAAATGAGCAATCTTTCTAAAGAACTGCGGCAAAAACTTAACGAGAACTATGCCATTCATGCAGTTGAGATTAACAATGCCCAATTTAGCAACGACCGCACCATTAAAAACGCCTTCCGTTTGTATGACGGGAATATCGTAGAAGGGGTTTTAATCCCTACTGAAGAAAGAATGACGGCTTGTGTAAGTTCGCAGGTAGGCTGCAGCTTAACTTGTAAGTTTTGTGCCACAGGTTACATGGATAGAAAACGCAACCTCAATGCCGACGAAATATACGATCAAGTGGTATTGATAGATGAGCAAGCTAAAAAAAATTACAATATCCCTTTAACCAACATCGTGTACATGGGTATGGGCGAACCATTACTCAATTACGCCAATGTGCTCAAATCTATCGAACGCATTACAGCACCCGATGGGTTAAACATGAGTTACAAACGCATTACCGTATCTACCGCAGGTATTGCCAAAATGATTAAAAAACTAGGTGATGACGGCGTAAAATTCAACTTAGCACTTTCTTTGCATGCGGCCAACGACATCAAACGCCACGAGATTATGCCCATTACCGAGCACAACTCTTTAAAGGCATTGGCCGAAGCGCTTAAGTATTACTTCCAAAAAACCAAAAACCCGGTTACTTACGAGTATATCGTGTTCAATAATTTTAACGACGAGATTGCAGACGCAATGGAGCTGGCCAAATTTTGTAAGCATGTTCCTTGTAAAGTAAATCTGATAGAATATAACCCTATTCAATTTGCAGATTTTACCAATGCCGAAGGCGATAAAATTGATGCTTTTGCCAGTTACTTGCGCAACAAGGGTGTCAACACTAATATCAGGCGCAGTCGAGGTAAAGACATTGATGCCGCTTGTGGCCAACTGGCTGTAAAAGAAACTGCTTAGCTTTAAATTTATTTCTTGATTTGCTATAAAAATTCTTAAATTGGCTTATGATTGCTGTTCATCGCCTTGCCACCAACCTTTGGGGTTTACTGTTCCCAGCGTTATGCAACGCTTGCGGTAACCATTTATATGGAAGTGAGAAAGTAATTTGCACCAAATGCCTCTACGATTTACCTTATACCGATTTCCATCTTGATGCACAGAACTTGGTAGCCAAGCAGTTTTGGGGCAGAGTTTCGCTACATGCTGCAATGGCGCTGCTACACTTTAAAAAAGGAAGCAAAGTGCAAAACCTAATGCACAGCTTAAAATACAAGGGGAATACCGAAGTTGGAGAAAACTTAGGAAAATTGTTGGGACATAAACTACAAAAAAGTTCGTTTTACGATAAAATAGACCTCATCATTCCTGTTCCTTTGCACCCCAAAAAAGAAAAACAACGTGGTTATAACCAAAGTGAATGCATTGCTAACGGACTAGCAGAAGTTTTACAAACTCCTGTCGATATCAATTGTTTGATAAGAATAAAAGCAACCGATAGCCAAACCAAGAAAGGGAGATATACCAGGTATGAAAACATGGAAGAAGTATTTAGCCTTATACAACCCTCGGCAATTGCCGATAAACACATACTATTGGTCGATGATGTTATCACCACTGGTGCTACTTTAGAAGCTTGTGCAAATGCACTTCTCAAAAATGGGGCGAGCCAAATTAGTATCGCAGCAATCGCTTTTGCCAATTAAACAATATGAAACATTTAAACGCCTTCTTTTTAGCCTTTTTAGTTTGCTTACTCTTCAACGCATGTAATAAGGATGAAGAACTCACCTTTGATCCCAAGATAAAACTCAGTTTATCGGTTGACAACATCTTGTTTGACACGGTGTTTACCTCCATTGGTTCGACCAGCAGGCGCCTAAAAATTAAAAATCCAAATGCTAATGCCATCAACATTAACACCATCAAACTGGTGGGCGGCAATAGCTCGGCCTTTAGCCTAAATATTAATGGCAATGCGAGTAGCGAAGTAGCCAATTTAATGCTCAATGGCAAAGATTCTATAAGTGTGTTTATAAAAGTCAATATCAATCCATCATCAGTAAATCTGCCTTTTATTGTGCAAGACTCTATTCTAATCGAATATAATGGCAACAAACAGCGTATTCCGCTGATCGCGTACGGACAAAACGCTGTATTTTTAAATAATGTAACGTTAACTGGAAATGTAACTTGGAACAGTCCGTTGCCTTATATCGTTTATAAATCTGTAACTGTTGCCGAGAATGCGGTATTGACACTCCCTGCTGGTGCAAAAGTTTTTTTCCATAACAATGCGAGCCTTCATGTTAAAGGAACTTTGATTGCCAATGGCACCAAGGCCGATAGTATTGTTTTTACTAGCGACCGACTTGAACAGGTTTATGCCAACCTAAGCGGACAGTGGAACGGGCTTCATTTTTTTCCTGAAAGCAAAAATAGCAAAATCAATTATGCCATCATTAAAAATGGAGTGGTGGGCCTTACCGTCGATTCGCTTTCCTTAAACCAACAACCTAAGCTGCTGCTTGCTAACACTATTGTTAAAAACATGGAAGTGGTAGGTTTTTTAGGTTATCAAACAGATTTCGCTGCTTTCAATAATTTGTTCTACAACTGCGGGCAGTATTTGTTTTATGTGGCTGGCGGAGGCCAATACAACTTGAAGCAAAATACCTTTGTAGGGTATAGTGATGACTTTATTCGCAAAACACCAGCACTATATTTTTCAGATTACGCAAGCAGTACTTTGGCGGGCAACCTTAACCTTTTGATGTATAACAATATTGTATGGGGCAAATTAAACGATGAGCTAGTGATAGACAAAAGGAACAGTAATACCACGCTGGTAAGCAACATACAATACAATTTATTAAAGTCTGCCCAACAGAGCTTTCAAAACAATAGCAATATATTAAACTTAGACCCACAGTTTGTAAATCCAATCTTGGGTAACTTTAAACTCGGCAGCAACAGCCCAGCAAAAAGTAAGGGTTTTAATTTAAATGGAGATCCTTATTTCAATACTATTTTAAACAAGGACTTAAATACTAAAACAAGAATTTTTCCGTCATCGTTAGGGTGTTATGAAAATTATTAAAAAAATTTAATTTTTTAAAAACAAATAAAACGCTGTTGTGTTTATAAATACGAGAGCGTTAATTTAGATGGTAAGGGTCGGTATTCTTCGGAGTACCGGCCCTTCACTTTTAGGGTAAGCTGCTTTATACTATAATCTTGCTCCTTCAAAAGCATTAAACGCAAAAAGCAGCATTTCAAGGTGCTGCTTTTTGATAACCGTAAAAGAAAAATAGAGGTTTTATTTATAAAGCGGAAAATTACTTACTAGAGCCTGTACCTTTTGTTTTACTTGTTGCAAATTATTTTCATCTTCTGGATTTGACAATACTTCGTCTATCAAATCAACAATAGTTGCCATTTCTGCTTCTTTAAAACCTCTAGTGGTAATCGCTGCCGTACCTACACGCATACCCGAAGTAACAAATGGAGATTTATCA
>CANHHZ010000053.1 GCA_947460275.1 Sphingobacteriaceae bacterium
ACAAATCTATACAAGTGGACAATGAAAGCGATTTATTTGGGATGAATACTAATTTTAAAGACTGCCTAATATTTTATAAAAGTAAATATTTAGATAGTATTGCAAAAAAATCATATCGGGAGTTTAAAAAGCAAAAATAAGCAGAATAAGCCCTCGGCACGCACACGCATACCGCGTGTGCGTGCCGATAAAAGACCATAAAAACAAACAGACGAGGCGAATATTGGTTGCCATTGTATTTAATGCCCAATTAACCAGAATCTACGACTAAGTTTGAGCGATATTAAATCTTTGATTTAAAATAACCTGCTAAATAATCGGAGATACACAATTAGACATACTCCTCAGTTGGCGCACGCTTGCCGCGTGTGCCAGCTGAGGAACAAATATTGCTTGCCATTTTATTTAATACACACGCCACAGGTGTGCGCTAGCGGTGGTGTTTTATACAGTTATGATTGGATTGATTTTTTGACATTACAATAATATTTAATAGATATGAAAAAAATTATGTTATGTGCCTTCTGTTCCATCGTGGTGTTTACTGCTTGTAAAGCACGCTATAATTTACCAAGGTTTGACTATAAAAATGGCCCTAACCCATGCTTAAATGCGTTTAAGGATAGAGTATTTTTCTCTATTCTTAAAGAAAGCTATAAAGGAACGGAGGCCATAAAAGAAATCAATAAAAGAGACGCGGGCAATCCTTATGAGGGAATTTACGATCCTAAACTTTTCAAAAAGATAGACTCTATTGCTAAAGAGTTTGTTAAAAACATTCCTCCACCAGCTTTGTGTGATGAATGTAAAAAAGATCAAAATTATTTTATGGCACAGGCATTGCACTTTTACGTCAGTCGTGAATTAGATTCTATTGCAAAAGCAGAATTAAAAAAGTTCTCGACAGAATGTATAAAATAGAATTTAACTTATTGTATAAAACACCTCAGTTGGCGCACGCGTGCCGCGTGTACCAACTGATAAAAGACCATAAAAACAACTAAATGAGAACAAATATTGGTTGCCATTTTTTTAATACACACGCCACAGGCGTGCGCTAGCGGTGAGATTACGATGCGACTTTTTGGGATAACCCAAACCTCATATTTCAACAACAAAACTTGCCAAGATTAAATGATTTTAAAAATGCTTACCCTAAGAATTCAAATGGTAATTTTGAAATGACTTATGCTGAGATTTATAATCTAGTTGGTGGAGAGCCTAAAGCAATGAGAGATGCGGTTCTTAATGACAATAATCCAATTAATGACCATGATTTTGATAATGCATGCGCTTTAAGAACATTAAGAGCATTAAATTATTCTGGTGTGATAATACCAAATATACCAGGAAAAACTTTTAAGGGTGCCGATAATAAATTTTATTTTTTAGGAGCAAGGAATTTATATAATTGGATGATAAAAACTTTTCCACCCAAAGATGCTAATAGCGTAGTTTTAAACCAACAACAAGGAGGGATAAATGGGATGAATTTTCAATCATTATTAAGTAATAAACAGGGTATATACATCCTAATACCCAATAATCCGGCTATTTCTGGATTTAGTGCTTCTGGGCACGCTGGGATATATACAACACCTGACTTAACGCACTATTATTTTGGAGCAAAAGGAGGTGTAAAATCAATAACATTATGGATACTAAAATAAAATTTAAAGAAAAATTGGCGTTTTTATTTGTGCTTTTATTATTCTCATCGTGCAGTGCCTTCTATAAAAACAAAAAAGGGCTGAAAAACTTCAAAGATGAGTTTAAATTGCAAGCCTATTGTAGCTGTGTTATTAGTGGTTATGATAATAAAAACCTAGCATCTAAAATGGTTAGCCTCGACAAGTCATTTTATAATCCTATAATAAATAGTGTTTTTTCAAAAGAAATTATTGCTATTGGGATTGAAGAAGGAAAAATTATGAAACTAGACTCCATTAATTCTATACAAAAATTAAGTGAAGGAAAAAGCGGTAAAAATGTTTTAAAGCACTGTTTGGAATTTTACAGTAGTAAAAAATTAGACTCTATCGCAAAAATAAAATTTAAAGAATGGAAGAATATTAAAAATTTAGATTCTATTATTCAAAAAAATAACCCAGCTTTTTGAGGACTTCAAAAATAGTTAAGATTTGCAGAATGAGCTACATATTTACCGAGTGGAACAAATAAAAGACTATACGATGTAGATTTGAAAGACTTATTAAACAAAGCCTGGTTTCTTAATCGAAGCCGGGCTTTGTTGTTCAAAACTTGTGCTAATTTTATGGACAATAAAATCTAAATTCGTAAACATAAAAATTACTCAATTGGCTAAAACAAAATCGGCATATTTTTGTCAGAGTTGCGGATACGAATCGGCAAAATGGTTGGGCAAGTGCCCCTCGTGCAATCAGTGGAACACTTTTGTAGAAGAAGTTATAGACAAAGGCTCGGCCAAAGTGCCTACCTGGAGCTCGGCTACTGGCACGCAACGCCTAAACAAACCCAACAAAGTTGAAGAAATACAAAGCGCAACCGAAGAAAGAACAACCACCGGCGATGCCGAGCTAGATCGTGTATTGGGCGGTGGTTTGGTAGCGGGTTCGGTTATTTTAATTGGTGGCGAACCAGGCATCGGTAAATCTACCTTAATGTTGCAATTGGCTTTAAATGTCAGCGGACGAAAGATTTTGTATGTATCGGGCGAAGAAAGCGAGCAACAGATAAAAATGCGTGCCGAAAGAATTACCAATACGCCCAAAGCAAACTGTTATATCCTTACCGAAACCTCAACCCAAAACATATTTAAACAAATAGAGCAGCTAGAACCAGAAATTGTCATCGTAGATTCGATACAAACCCTGCATTCGGCGCATATAGAATCTACACCAGGCAGTGTATCGCAGGTGAGAGAATGCACAGCCGAGTTGCTTCGCTTTGCTAAAGAAACCAATACCCCCGTTTTTTTAATCGGCCACATTACCAAAGATGGCGCCATTGCAGGTCCTAAAATTTTAGAGCACATGGTAGATACGGTTTTGCAGTTTGAGGGCGACAGACACCATGTATATAGAATTTTACGCTCAATCAAAAACAGGTTTGGTGCAGCTGCAGAGCTTGGCATTTACGCCATGCAAAGTAATGGACTAAGAGAAGTTTCTAACCCTTCCGAAATATTGTTATCACAACGCGACGAAGAACTTAGCGGCATTACCATTGGCGCCACTTTAGAAGGCGCCAGGCCCATGTTAATAGAAACACAAGCCTTAGTGAGCGTTTCTGCATATGGAACGCCCCAGCGCTCGGCAACAGGCTTCGACACGAAACGCATGAACATGCTATTAGCTGTTCTAGAAAAACGATGCGGATTTAGGTTAAGTGCCAAAGACGTTTTTTTAAATATTGCTGGCGGTATTAAAGTTGAAGACCCGGCTATAGATTTGGCAATTATGGCGGCAATTATTTCCTCTCACGAAGATATTTCTATTCCATCTAAAATATGTTTCGCAGCCGAAGTTGGCTTATCTGGCGAAATTAGAGCAGTGAACAGGATTGAACAACGCATCTCGGAAGCAGAAAAACTAGGATTCGAAAAAATATTTATTTCTAGTTATAATACGAAAGGAATTGTGAGAGATAAATTTAAAATAGAAATTATTACAGTTAGTAAAATTGAAGAGGTATTTGGACTTTTATTTGGGTAACAAAATCGAGGCGTGGAATTAAATATCCAAAACTGTGATTTAAAGGAAATTTATTCTACAATAATTTAATTAATTTTCTAGTGAATAAATCTTAGTATTGAGTTAAAGCTCTATATATCAATATAATAGATAAATTTTAGCAGAAAATTTAAACCTGGACAACTTATTGCCTAGGGTTAAGCGTTCTTATCCAGTAATGGGTGCTAACAAAACAATAGGGATGATTGGCCTCACTGCCGGATGGCGGTGAGGTTTTTTTGTTTTTATAACCTTTTTAGCTTTAATTTGTACCTAAAATAATCCCGTTAAATCCATTTATCTACTTTTTAAAAAAATAAACATGAAAAAATTAATACTCAGCACAGCCATTTGCTTGCTTTCAACCTTTGCTTTTGCACAAAATCAAGTTGCTTTTGAAGGAAAATCTTTTGGAGAAGGAGTTAAAAAAGGAGAGGTATTCACAACCGCAGCTATTGCTACAAAACTAGGCGACAGTACAAAGGCAAACATGAAAGTGATGGGAGAAGTGGTTTCTGTATGTCAGTCTAAAGGATGTTTTATGTATTTAGCCATCGCTAATGGCGAAACTTTGTACGTAAATTTTAAAGATTATGCTTTTTTTATGCCAAAAGATATCGCGGGTAAAAAAGTAGTAATTGATGGTTTTGCTGAAAGAAAAATAACTTCTGTGGAAGATTTAAAGCATTATGCCGAAGACGCGAAAAAATCTGCTGAAGAAATCGCAAAAATAACCAAGCCTAAAAAGGAAATAGTTTTTGAAGCAAAAGGGGTTGTTATTCTGGATTAAACCCAATTTTTAGTACACAAAAAACCCCTAACAGGCTGCTAGGGGTTTTTTTTATTTTGATAAGTACATAGATTTATCTTTATACAACTTCCGGAAATAGGGGTCTTCTAGATCATTGATAAACCTAATGGCCTCTCCTGTTGATTTCATTTCTGGGCCAAGTTCTTTGGTTACTTCAGGGAACTTATCAAAAGAGAAAACAGGTTCTTTAATGGCGTACCCTTTTAGTTTACGCACAATGTTAAAGTCTTTCAATTTGTTAACACCAAGCATAATTTTGGCTGCAATGTTAATGTAAGGTACATCATAGGCTTTGGCAATAAAAGGCACCGTTCTTGATGCTCTAGGATTGGCCTCGATAACATAAACCTTATCATCTTTTACGGCAAATTGAATATTTAGCAAGCCGATTACGTTTAATGCTTTGGCAATTTTTTTAGAGTAAACTTCCATATCGGTTATCACTTTTTCTGACAAGCTAAATGGAGGAAGTACTGCACTCGAATCTCCTGAGTGGATACCTGCGGGCTCAATATGCTCCATTAAACCTACAATATGCACATCAGTTCCATCACAAATAGAGTCTGACTCGGTTTCTTCGGCACGGTCTAAAAAGTGGTCAATTAAAACACGATTTCCTGGCAAATCGCCCAAAAGCTTAACTACCGCTTTTTCTAGGTCTTCATCATTAATTACAATGCTCATACCTTGTCCGCCTAAAACGTAACTTGGACGTACCAAAACCGGATATCCAACTTGATTGGCAACCACAATGGCTTCTTCTGCATTTTCGGCTACGCCATATCTTGGGTAAGGTATTTCTAACTCCTTTAACAAATCTGAAAAACGACCGCGATCTTCGGCAACATCCATATCGTTGTACGAAGTACCAATAATTTTAATATTGTTCTCGTGCAACTTTTCGGCCATTTTAAGCGCCGTTTGGCCACCAAGCTGAACAATGACACCAATTGGATTTTCTAAGTCGATAATTTCACGCACATGCTCCCAAAATACAGGCTCAAAATACAGCTTATCAGCCATGTTAAAATCTGTTGACACTGTTTCTGGATTACAGTTGATCATGATGGCTTCAAAACCACTTTCTTTGGCGGCTAATAATCCATGAACACAAGAATAATCAAACTCAATACCTTGTCCTATTCGATTTGGCCCAGAGCCCAAAACAATTACTTTTTTTCTATCAGAAACTATCGATTCGTTGGGGCTCAGCTCAGATGTAGCAGCTAAAACTTCGTCACCAACCATTGAAATTTGCATTGGCGCTTCTTCAAAAGTAGAGTAAAAATAAGGCGTTTGAGCAGCAAATTCGGCCGCACAAGTATCCACCATTTTATAAACTCTTCTAATGCCCAATTCTTTACGGCGATTATACACTTCATCTTCGGTAACGTTGCCCAATATATAAGCAATTTGAACATCAGAAAACCCTTTTTGTTTAAGGTTAAAGAAGAAGTCTTTCGGGATATTAGTTAAAGAATAGCGTTTTAACTCTATCTCTAAATTTACCAATTCTTGGATTTGTGTTAAAAACCATTTGTCTATTTTTGTAACCTTGCGGATAGACTCTAAAGGTACGCCCATACTCATGGCGTCTTTAATTAAAAATAAACGGTTCCAACTTGGATGTTCCAAGCCGTACATAATTTCTTCTATATTTCTTTTTTGTCGGCCGTCAGCACCTAAGCCGGCACGACCAATTTCTAAACTCTGACAAGCTTTTTGTAAGGCCTCAATAAAGCTTCGGCCAATGGCCATTACTTCGCCTACAGCTTTCATTTGCAAACCAAGCTCCATGTTTGCGCCTTTAAATTTATCGAAGTTCCATCGAGGAATTTTAACAATCACGTAATCTAAAGTAGGCTCAAAATAGGCTGAAGTGGTTTTGGTAATTTGGTTTTCTATTTCGTCTAAGTTATAGCCAATAGCCAACTTAGCAGCAATTTTTGCAATTGGATAGCCTGTTGCCTTACTTGCCAAAGCCGATGAACGCGAAACACGAGGATTGATCTCGATAGCGATAATATCGTCGTTATCTGGATTTACCGAAAACTGAACATTACATCCACCGGCAAAATTACCAATGGCACGCATCATTTTTATAGCCTGGTTACGCATATCTTGGTAACAACGGTCGGATAAAGTCATTGCCGGCGCAACGGTTATCGAATCTCCGGTATGTATCCCCATTGGATCAAAATTTTCGATAGAGCAAATGATAATTACATTGTCGTTGCTATCTCTTAAAAGCTCCAATTCATATTCTTTCCAGCCTAAAACCGCTTTTTCTACCAAAACTTCGTGCGTTGGCGAGGCTTCCAAACCGCGTTTTAAAGCAGCGTCAAATTCTTCTTTTTTATGTACAAAGCCACCACCAGAGCCCCCTAATGTATAAGATGGGCGAATAACCAATGGAAATCCGATTTTTTGAGCGGCTTCTTTCCCTTCTAAAAACGAGTTGGCAATTTGCGATGGCGCAACACCAATGCCTATATCAACCATTAACTGGCGAAATGCTTCGCGGTTTTCGGTTTTTTCTATGGCTGCTACATCTACCCCAATAATTTTAACGTCGTGCGCTTTCCAAATGCCACGCTCTTCGGCGTCAACACATAGGTTTAATGCCGTTTGACCACCCATTGTTGGCAAAACTGCATCAATTTTTGGTAAATTTGGATCAGTGGCATGCTCAATTAAAATTTGCTCAATCGATTCTAAAGTTAAAGGGCGCAAATAAACGTGGTCGCCAATAACTTTGTCGGTCATGATAGTTGCCGGATTGGAGTTAATGATGGAAACAATGATACCTTCTTCTTTTAGAGAAAGAGCTGCTTGCGAACCAGAGTAGTCAAACTCACAAGCTTGACCAATAATAATAGGGCCTGATCCGATGATAAGTACCGAGCGAATGGAGGTGTCTTTAGGCATGAGGTTTTAAAAAGTCTAAAGTAAAAGTCAATTATTTTTGACTGCTTAGCTGGGAGAATTCCTATGCTATAAATGAAAAATCCCAACTGCTCTGTCGGGATGCAAAGATAGATTTTTTGTAGAGATATAATACTGTTTTATTTAAAATATATCGAAAAAAAGAAAGTCAAGGGTCTCTGTATTCACAAATACAGAATTATTATTGTCGTATAATCTCCCCAACATCAGTAGTTGCATTTTCAGCAACGACTGATATTGTACTGGAACATCTTTATCGGGAGCGTTTGCTTTTACCCAAACAGCATATATGGGCTCTTTTTAAAAATTGCTAAACACAAAACTGCCATAAGTAAGCTTGGCGATTAGGGTATCTGAAACGATTATAGCAATCACTTTTTTTCGCCCTATGCCCTAAAAATCACCACTTTTATTCTAGCCTCTTAAAGTGAAGGGGGGGGTAAAAGCAACGGGTAAAATTATATTTACCACTAAAAAAGACTTTCTAATTTCATTAATTTTTAGTTTAACTTCATTGAGGCAGCAATTTTGCTTTAATGTAGTTTTAGCTTAAACATGCAAAAATTAATTTTGTTTATCTATTGTCTTGTTTAACCTACAATATTTGAAGACGATTAATTTATAAAACTTTTTATTGCTGAAGTTGTTTTAAGCTTAATAAGAAGTGCTTACAGCCACATGGGTCATATTTTAGTCATCAAATTTAAAATTTAATAAATTGGCAATAATCTTGTACTAAAATAAAGCGTTGCTCGTTTATGGTAGTAATGATTTCTTAAAAAAATTAATGTTGCTTAAAGAGATCTAAAGCATCCTCAACTATGAGGATATTCTTCATAAATAGTTTGTTTGGTTTATTGTCCGGTAGGGGTTGTTCCCTGCCGGATTTTTTGTTTTTATGCTTTCAAGTTTAAATCATTTTATACATTTGGCAAATGTTACTTTTGGCACAAACAATTAAAGAAAGCTTAATTGAGTTTTTTAACAATACCACGCCCTTAGAGTGGTGGGGGGTTGCTTCAGGAATTTTGTGCGTGTGGTTGGCGGCAAAAAACAACATTTTAAACTGGCCATTTGCCATTGTTAGCGTAAGCATATACATCTTTATTTTTTTCGACAGTAAACTTTATGCAGATATGGGTTTACAGTTTTATTTTTTAATCACCAATTTGTACGGCTGGTATTACTGGAGTAGGCAAAAAAATAATTCCGAAAAGCAAAGGCCAATTGGCTTAATTACTCAGCGTGAAATCTTAATTTCTATTTTAGTAGTAGTCGTTTTTACTACTGCTTTGGGCTTTTTACTGCATAAAAACACCGATGCGGCATTTCCTTTTGTTGATAGTTTTTGTACTGCTTGTAGCTTGGTCGCACAAGTTTTTTTAGCCAGAAGGGTTTTACAAAACTGGTTAATTTGGATATTTGTAGACATCATTTATGTAAGCGTTTATTTTTCAAAAGAATTGTATGCCACAGGTTTAATGTATGCGCTTTACATCATCATTGCCACTGTTGGCTTTTTAGATTGGAGGAAAATATATCGTGAGCAAGGCCGTTAAAAAAATAGCTATTGTTGGCCCAGAAAGCACTGGAAAATCAACATTGTCGCAGCAATTGGCCAAGCACTACCAAGTGCCTTGGGTGGCGGAGTATGCCCGTTATTACTGCGCCGCATTAACCACTCCGTGCACACTGCAAGACGAAATCAATATGTTTCATGGTCAGCTAGCTTTAGAAGAAGCAGTTTTGGCAACTGCCGAAACTGACTTTATCATTTGCGATACTACTTTTGTAACCGTAAAAATTTGGAGCGATGAAATGCTTGGGCAAACCCCTCAAATTGTGTTAGACGGCATTAGAAAAAGACCCTACGATTTTTATCTCTTACTAGACATAGATTTGCCCTGGCAAGACGACCCATTACGAGATTTTCCGCATATGCGAGAACATTTTATGCAAATTTGGCACCAAGAGCTTAAAGCATTAAATGCAAATTATGTAGTAATTGGCGGAACTGAAACACGTTTGCAAAATGCCATCTCGGCTATCGATAAGTTTTTAAAACTTTAATTTTTACGAAAGATTTTCTAATATCAATCCTTTTGCTTTACCTTTACTTTATCAATAAGGGGTGCCTTGTTTTGTAAAAAACACAAATAAAGGCTGAGAACATACCCATTTTAAGGTAAAAGGCAAAAGGTAAAAGGCTGCATTGACGAGCCTTACACCTTAAACCTAACTACCCTGCCTTAAATGTACCTGATCTGGATAATGCCAGCGTAGGAATGGTTTATGGAGTTTAACTAACGTTGGTAGTACCCCTACTGCCAACAGGTTTAACTAAAAACAAAAAACAAATTGAAAAATTTAATCACCGCAGTGTTTGCTGCATTGTTGTGCCCAATGTTAGCTGTAGCACAATTCAGTATTTCGGGCAAGGTAACCGAAAACAACAACAAAACTTTGGCCGGCGCAACTGTTCGCCTAAAAGGAAAATCAACAACATTTACAAGTAATGAAAATGGCAGTTATGAATTCAAAAATCTGGTAAACGGAAACTACACCCTTTTAGTAAGTTTTGTGGGCTACGAAACCAGTGAACAAACTGTAAACATCAGTAGCAATACGGTTTTAAACTTTAAATTAAATCCTTTTGCCTTTTTAGGAAATGAAATTATGGTAAGCGCAACTAGAGCAAAAGCAAATTCGGCCAGTACTTTAAAAAATGTAGATAAGGAATTTATCGCCAAAAACAATTTTGGCCAAGACTTACCTTTTATTTTAGACAACACGCCAGGCGTTGTAATCACCTCAGATGCTGGTGCCGGGGTGGGTTATACAGGCATCCGCATTCGTGGTAGTGATGCTACAAGGGTAAATGTAACCTTAAACGGTATTCCATACAACGATAGCGAAAGCCAGGGCACCTTTTGGGTAAACATGCCCGATTTTGCTTCATCGGTGGATAACATTCAAATTCAACGCGGAGTAGGCACATCTACCAATGGTGCTGGTGCTTTTGGCGGTAGCCTAAACATACAAACCACCACAGGCGAAACCGAACCTTATGCAGAGCTAAACAACACTTTTGGTTCGTTTAATACTTTTAAAAATACTGTAAAAGTGGGAACAGGACTAATAAACGGCAAGTTTAGTTTTGACGGGCGTTTGTCTCGCATTAAATCGGATGGTTTTATTGATAGGGCTTCTTCAAATCTTAAATCCTATTTCTTAACAGGTGCTTACCAAGGCAAAACAGACTTGTTGCGCATCAATGTTTTTTCGGGTAGCGAAAAAACTTATCAAGCATGGAATGGTATTCCGGAATCTCGCTTAAATGGAGATTTAGCAGAGATGCAAGCCTTTATCAGCAGAAACGGTTTAAATCCAGCCGATGCCGCCAATTTATTAAACTCCAAAAGCCGTACTTACAACGGCTTTACCTATCCTAACCAAACCGATAATTACTGGCAAGACCATTATCAATTACTTTATACCAAACA
>CANHHZ010000054.1 GCA_947460275.1 Sphingobacteriaceae bacterium
GTTTGTAAAACTTCTTTTTGCTTAATCAACTCTATCGCGTCGGTTTCAAATTCAAATAAACGAGCAATTGCTAAATTACACACATAATCTGCTTGATTTTCTGCGCTATTTATTCTAACGCAAGCATCTGCAATTACACGTATGTTTTTAAAACTTCTCAATTCTCGAATCGCTTTTTCTAAATCCGCACACATTTCTACCAACAATTCAGCAAGTTTAATCATCGGATCGCCAATGCTTATGACGTTATAAAGTTCAATGTTTCCTGCTGAGGCATGTATATAATCTGCAATATCGTCGATGGCACTTGCCAAAGCGTGTATATCTTCCCTATCAAAAGGAGTAATAAAGTTTTTGCTCAATTCGATAAAAATGGTGTGAGTAATATCGTCACCAACATGTTCCAAGCGCTCTATCTCTCTAATTGCTTCTTTTCTTTTCTCTAAATCTGTAGTGGTAACTACTGTCAATAGGGTTTGTGCAATTTTTAATGCATTGCTCCCTGCTTGTTCAAACAAAGGTTGAAATTTTTTATCTTTAGGTGTAAAGAAACTGAAAATACTATTCATGCTTTAGTTTATTATATAAGGCAAAATTACGACCTCAATGTTAATTTAATGTTAAGTTATTAGTTTGTTTTTTGTAAGGTAAAAGCGAAAGTAGTGCCAATATTTGGTGTGCTACGCACAGAAATTGTTTGTTGTTGGGCCTCTAAAATGTGCTTCACAATAGCCAAGCCCAAACCCGTGCCTCCCTCTTGTCTTGAACGGTGAGAGTCAATGCGATAAAATCGTTCGAAAAGGCGGAGCAAATGTTTTTCTTCGATGCCTATTCCGTTGTCTGTTACCTCTATCAAAAACTGATCATGAAGTTCAAATATTTTTATGGCTGTAGCCCCATTTTCATTACCATATTTGATGGAATTTTGGATTAAATTCATCATCACTTGTCTGATTTTTTCCCTATCGGCATAAACTAGAGTTGGTGCGGTATATTTTTCTTTAAATGACAATGTTATTTTGTTTCGTACAGCCAGATCTTCTAAACTGTCCATTACTTCCTTTGCTAAAACTACAAAATCAAATTTTTCGAAATTGATGGGTATTTCTCCAGTTTCCAATTTAGCAATCGAATCTAAATCGTTAATTAAGTAACTCAGGCGCTCTACATTATTTTCGGCTTTCTTTATAAATTTTTTAGCCATTTCGGGATCGTCCGTCAAGCAATCTTGTACCGCAGAAATGTAGCCTTGCACAGCAAAAAGTGGGGTTTTAAACTCGTGCGAAACATTAGCTAAAAATTCTCGCCTAAATTGTTCTTGCTTTTTTAACAATTCTATTTCTTGTTTTTTTGCGCCAGCCCATTCTTTTACTTCATTTTCAACATCATTGATAGGATCAGAGCTTTTGTACTCGCTCAAGGCTTCTTTTAAATCTTTACCTAATTTTAGGTTATGTATCAATTTATAAATAAGCTTAATTTTAGAATAGATATACTTTTCGAGTAAGTAATAAAAAACTACAAAGCTAGTTAAGAAAGAAATACCAAAAGAAATAAGCAAATAATACAAACTGCCTTGAAAATGAAAGTTTACAAAGCCGATAGAAAGACCTACTGCCAATGCAGTAATTAAAACGAGTACGCTAAGTTTCATGAGGCTAATTTACGCTTATTAGATGAACTTAATGTTAAGTCAGCAAGGAATGTTGCTGAACTCTGCTTTTCTATAAAACATTTCAATCCCTTTTGGTTAAAAATTGACCTGCAACTGGGTGTTTTTATGTGGTGCTTTTCGCGGTCAAATTTTGTGGCTTTTTTGTGATATTCAGGGTAAGCGAATTTTCATGAATTTTTTGGCCCCTGCTTAAATATTTATTTTTTTATAATTCACCTTCCCACTCCGCATAAAACTGGTTGAGGTAGCTGACCATAAATTCGTGTCTTTGTTGAGCCATTACTTTTCCTGCTGGGGTTTTCATCAAATCCTTGAGCAACAATAATTTTTCGTAAAAATGATTGAGAGTTGGCGCTACGGTATTTTTGTACTCTTCCTTATTCATGTTTAAATTTGGCTTTATCTCAGGATCATAAAGCACCCTGTTTTTATAGCCTCCGTAGGTAAAAGCACGGGCAATACCTATGGCGCCAATAGCATCCAAACGATCGGCATCTTGCACTACATCAAGCTCCTTAGAGCTAAAAGTGACCGTCCCAAAACTTGCTTTGTACGACATATTTCGGATGATTTCTTGCACGTGCAAAATCAAATCATCAGCCAAAGCAAGACTTTTTAAAAATTCTCCAGCTTTCTGCGGACCAATTTCCTCGTCACCATCGTTAAATTTACTATCCGCAATATCGTGTAACAAAGCAGCAAGCGAAACCACTAGCGCATTGCCTTTCTCTGAAGTGTTTATCGTTTGTGCGGTTTTAAAAACGCGTTCTATATGAAACCAATCGTGCCCGGCTTCGGCATTGGCCAATGTTGCTTTAACAAAGCTGATGGTTTGACTGATAATTTGCTGCATAAAAATAATTATGCAGCAATTTATTACGAAATAAATTAAAGAAGGTTATTTGTTGAAAAATATATCGACAATTACTTACCTATTGGTATTCCGTCCTTGATTTAACAATTGCATTACATCTGTTTCCAGTATAGAAGAAATATGGAAAAGCCTATCGAGGGCAATTTTGCTGTACCCAAGTTCAATTTTACTATAAGCATTTTGTGAAATACCTAATTTTGCAGCCAAATAATCTTGCGTATAATTTTTGTTCACTCTAACTTTTCGAATGTTAGCGGCCACTGCATTCATTTCTTGTTTATATTTATCTTTCATAGAATCGGGGGGATTGATTGTGACTCTATAAACAATATTAAATCATAATCGTTTTAAAAATTAAAAAACGATTTGTGCTTTATGCTTGCGGTTGTGGACGATCGCCTTCTGGTCTACGTGTTCCATCATACAATTCGTATTCAAGCATCCTACAATCTAGTTTACCATTGTAAAATTCTATCTTCTTATCAGCCTTTAGGCCAATTTTTTTGGCCAAATCTGGGTTTCCTGTAAAGATATAACCAAAATAACCTTTGCATTTTTGCTTCATAAAATCGCCCATGCGCTTATAAGTTAATTCTAACTTGCTATGTACACCCAAGCGTTCGCCATATTCAGGATTAAAAACTACAACGCCCTTTGCTCCTTCGGGTACTTGAGTTTCTTCAAAATCGCACACCTCAAAAGTAATTAAAGTATCTACGCCAGCAGTTTTCGCATTTTTTCTACTTACGTCCACAGCATCTTCAGAAATATCGGTAGCAATAATTTGTAAATCCACATTTTTGATTACCTGGTCTTTTAATATTCTTCGCTCGGCAAAAAACACCTCTTCGTCGTACCCTAAAATATGCATAAAACCGTAATTCATTCTAAACAAGCCGGGTCTACGGTTGGTGGCTAAAAGTGCTGCTTCTATAGCTAATGTGCCAGATCCACACATGGGGTTTACAAATGGCGATTTCATGTCCCAATCGGCTGCCATTACCACGCTAGCCGCCAAAGCCTCTAACATGGGTGCTTTGCCCGGTATTTTTCGGTAGCCATGCTTGGCTAAAGTTTCGCCACTGGTATCTATAAAAACATCGGCATTATCGTCTTTCCAATACAAATGGATAACTGCCTTGTTCACATCCGAACCAGAGTTTGGACGAATATCTTTCTTTTCCCTAAAACGATCTACAATTGCATCTTTTACTTTTAAATTGGCGAAAAGCGGCGTGGTGATGGTTGGGTTATCTACATTAGAAGTTACCGAAAAATAGCCGGCAAAATCTATCAACTCTTCCCATTCCATGGCAACTAAGTTTTGATAAAGCTCGTCGGGTGTGTTGGCCTTAAAACTATTTATGCAGTATAAAATCTGGCTAGCGCATCGCAAGTTCAAATTCAATTTTATACACTCAGTAAGTGTAATATCTAATTCAACACCTGTTGAAAAGGCCCTTACAATTTGGTAGCCTAAAGCTTCAACTTCGGCCTGCAGATAAGGAGAAAGTCTTTTATTGCAGGTAACAATAACCTTGCTTTTGTTGTGGAAAACTTGCATCATATTAATGGCGAAGTTATCAATAAAAATATAGAGATTTGACTTGCAAGCATTAATTATTAGTATTGATATGGAAATAAAAGGAAAAGTGCACGAAATTGGCACACTACAACAAGTAAGTGAAACGTTTAAAAAACGTGATTTGATTATAGAATACGCAGAAAACCCTACTTATCCTGAATACATCAGGTTTGAGGCATTACAAGATAAAACCGCTTTATTTGACAGCCTAAAAGCTGGCGATGAAGTAGAAGTTTCTTTCAATTTACGCGGCCGCCCATGGACAAATAAAGAGGGCGTAACTTCTTATTTTAACAGTTTAGTGGTTTGGCGTTTAACTACGTTAACAAACACAGCAGGTACAGCAGAAACTCCTCAGTATGCACCCCCAGTTGATTTAAATACGCCAGCAGGCGAGGAAGACGATCTTCCGTTTTAATTTTTTTTTAAGCAAACAAACCTGAAAGCCGCTCTATATACCGAGCGGCTTTTTTTATGAGAAAAACGTAATTTAGGGTGTTAAAATTTGTTAAAACAAAATTAACTCGGCAATTACTTGCCTATTTTTGAATAAGAAATGAAAAAAAAGAGTCTTTGGTTGATTACCGCACTAATGACCTTGGCTTTGCTAGGGGTTTTTGTAATGCAACTGTATTACATCAAAGAAGCTTATAAACTAAAATCGCAGTTATTTGAACAAAACGTTAATAGAGCTTTAAACGAAGTGGTTAACAAAGTTCAAGTACGTAATGCCGCCAATCACATTAGTAAAAAAGAAGGTGATTTTAAAATCAAACGGCATCAAACAGAATTAGATCGGGCACAGCGCTATGTTGACTTAAAGGAAACGTTTAAAACGCAAGAAGAAAAACGGGAACAAGAAAATTACAAACATATACAAGAAGCTCTAAACTATCAAGACAAACTAGTTCGCCTAAACTTTGGTGATGCTATTGTGATTTCGGAAGAAGAATACAAAAATTTGCAAAATGCAGATAACTCTGGCCTTTATTTTGATTTTAACGTCATTAAAGATGTAAATGGAAAAATTTTAAGCAAAATCGCTTCTTTAAGATACAATCCAAACCGAGCCAAAACATTTAACATTACCCCAAGCAAATTGCCAGACAGCATTAGATATGTAGTTCAAGATCCTAGAGATTTACGTCCATTGGCTGTTTCGGTGCCTACCATAGATAGCACTATGGCCAAAAAATTTGCAATTGAAGCTGCAATGGCCAAAAAAAGGTACCAGCAAGCCTTAATTCAGCTCAATGCAGATACAATTAATTTGTTGGATGACAATGTTAATGTACTCCAAGCTGCTTACAATGAGCTTTCTGACCCAAATATTTCTTTAGCAAGCAGAATACCGAATAAACAAAGATTAAACGCCCTCCTAAAAAACGAACTTGCAAATAAGGGCATCAGTTTGGCGTATAACTTTTGGATAAAACTGGCCAACAAAGATTCGTTGCTTTACCAAAGCATCTCGTACCCCACAAAAAAATTACTGCCGCAAAATGTGTATAAATTCCCTTTGTTTGGTAAAGATATTATCCGAGATCCGGGCATGCTTTATATTTACTTTCCAAATAAAAGCAATACCATAATTGCCAATATGTTTGCAACTATGGCTTCATCTGCAGCCCTACTCTTGATACTTGTTTTCATTTTTGCCTACACCATTTATACCATCATCAAGCAAAAAAAATTATCAGAAATGAAAACCGATTTTATCAACAACATGACGCACGAGTTTAAAACACCGGTAGCCACCATCATGATTGCCAGTGAAGCCTTAAAAGATCCTGAAGTTGCTGATGACAAAAATAGAGTTAGCAGATTTGCCAATATCATTTACGATGAAAATGTAAGACTAGGTAATCATATTGAAAGAGTTTTGAGCATAGCAAAGCTAGAAAACAAAGAAATTGAACTTGATTTTAGCACCATTCATACCCACGACTCGATTGTTGATGTGGTAGATAGCATGAGCCTACAACTTCAAAAAAGAAATGCCAAGCTTACCCTTGAGTTGGCGGCAAGCGAAGACATGGTGATGACTGATGAGCTACATTTTTCTAACGTAATTTTTAACTTGATAGACAACGCCAACAAATACAGTACAAACGCCCCAGAAATAGCCATAGAGACTTACAATAGTGGAGAAAACTTAATTATAGCAGTAAGTGATAAGGGTATTGGGATGACAAAAGATCAAACAAAACGTATTTTTGACCAGTTTTATCGGGTGCCAACAGGTAATTTGCACGATGTTAAAGGATTTGGCTTAGGCTTAAACTATGTACATAACATCATCACCCAATTAGGGGGGAAAATTAAAGTGCACAGCGAAAAAGACCACGGCACTACTTTTGAAATTAGTTTACCTTTTATAAAAAGCAATTAAAATGAAGAAAATATTATTGGTAGAAGACGATCCTAATTTAGGAATGCTATTACAAGATTATTTGCAACTAAAAGGAAAATTTGAAGTAGTGCTATGTACAGACGGCGAAGAGGGCATAAAAGCATTCAACAAACATAACTTTGATTTATGTATTTTGGATGTAATGATGCCTAAAAAAGATGGTTTTACCTTGGGCAAAGAAATAAGAAAGGCAAACAATCACGTACCAATTATTTTTGCCACGGCCAAAGCAATGATGGAAGACAAAGTTTCTGCTTATGATTTAGGTGGCGACGATTACATTACCAAACCTTTTCGCATAGAAGAGTTGCTATTGCGCATTAATGCCTTGCTTAAAAGAGTAAGCGCCAAAGAAAACACAAGCAATGAACCCCTTCAAAGCCAATTTGAAATAGGCAATTATAACTTTGACTATACTACCCAACTTATCTATTTCAATGGTAATCAGCAAAAATTATCTACCAAAGAGGCCGAACTTTTACGTTTGCTTTGCTTGAAGAAGAACGCTGTTTTGACTAGAGAAGAAGCTTTACTAAGCATTTGGCACGACGACAATTATTTTAATGGCCGCAGCATGGATGTTTTTTTAAGTAAACTCCGTAAATACCTAAAAGAAGACCCTAAAGTTGAAATTTTAAACGTGCACGGAAAGGGTTACAAACTTTTGGTAAACCTAACTCACTAAAACCTTCATGAAATTTTAAAGCATCAACGCTTTTAAATTTTCATTGGCTTCGCTTCCCCAATCTTTTAAGGCCGCTTTTAAAATAGTAAAGAGTTGCGCATTGTTTACAGGCTTACCTTTTGTTGGCGCTTTAAGTTTGTCATCTGTTATGGGCTGGTCGTTTACCAAAGTAGCAAACCAAGTAACATGCTCATAAGGCAAGGCCACGCCTAATATCATTCCGGGTAGGCCAGTAAAAGTTTCGGGGCCGCCCGACACGGGAATTTCATCGGTATAAAAAGCCACCACATAAATAGAATCCATAATTAGGGCATTTGCCCTACGACAATCGTAGCCGGCAATATTTCTAATTTCATCGGTAATTTTCCAATTTATTTTTCGGGTAGTATCTTTTACCAAATAGGTTTCTTCGAAAACTTTTTTCTGGGTTAAGCTAGTGCTGTTGTCTACGTTGGTAAGTACAGTATTGTGCTGCTTAGCAATTGTAAAATTATTCCAAGCACTTTGTCCTGTAGACTCGTCATCTGGGGTATACAAAGTACGGCCTTTATTAAAGTTTAACGTGCTTTTTAAAACCTTAAACTGCGGCTGTGTTTTCTGATATTCCTCGAACATCCTCACGTAGTAAATATCGTTAGGGTACTTCTTAATCTCCGCCTTCATCAAAGCATAAATGTTTACTTTCTTTTCGTAAACAATAGCGCCTTGTGTAACAAAACGAACATTTTGTGCATTGGCACTTGTTGCCAATAGCAACATTAAAAAAATGATGGTATATTTTTTCATAGGTTATTTTTTTGAAGACCCCATTTCGTTAAAATCCCAAGTTAGGGAGTACATAAAATAGCGTTTTATAGTTACATAATTGCTTTGAGTTATCATATTTGCGTTTGCAAAACGATTAAAGCCGCTATTTTGATTAAACAAATCGTTCACTTTTAAAGCCATTTTAAAACTACTGCTCTTTAAAAAGCTTTTTTCAATTGCACAATTCACAATCAACTGCTCAAAGTTTTCGTTAAAAGATTGAGTTTTTGGCGAATATTGGTAAGAAACATCACTTTTCAACTGTATCTTCGCAGGTAGGAATATTTCAAAATAGCCATTACCAGTAGCTCCCCACCCACTATTACTAATATTTTTTTGTAGTGAAGCCTGTTGTGAACTGTAGCTAGGTCCAAAACTAAAATCAGCATTAAATTTATTTTCAACATACTTACTAAGGCCTAACCTTGGATTAAAAGAAGTAGAAGTAGTTTTATTGAGATTGCTATTTACATAATTGTAACTTGTATTTCCCGAAATACTTAAATTAAGCTGTACGTTTATGCCTAGCTGCTTAATTTTCCTACTTATATAGGCGAAAGAGCTATAATTAATAGGCGTTTTATTGGTTAAATTAATAGATTGAAAAATCGAACGTCCCTGATTATCGGTTACTGTATTACTTACAATTTCGTTTTCATTAAAGCCGACACGTCCAGAAAAATACACCGATTGTGCAGTTAATATTTTATAAGAATTATAATTTATATCGAAATTATTTCTAAAAGCAGGTTTTAAATCTGGGTTTCCGAGCGGAATATTTAAGGGGTCGGTATTTACTTTGATAGGCTGCAGTTGATTTATAGAGGGTTGCTGCGTATTGCCCGAATAACTAAACCTGAGTGATTTTTGGGCCGAAAATTTATATTGATAAGAAGCCTGTGGTAAGAAATTTACAAAGCTGCGGTTAAACGAGGTATTGGTATAGGCTTCAAATTGATCAAGATTGACCGCACTTACTTTTGTACCCCAACTTAGCACTGTTTTTTTGTTTTTGTAGTTAAAAGCCGCACCAGCTAAATTAATAAGTTGATTTGAGCTAAAATTATTGCTAAACTCTTGATCTAACACGGTGTAATTACCAGGACTCGACGCATTGAAAGAATTACGGTTGGCCTTGTTATTGTTGAGCGTTAAACCATAATTTAAAACCAAAGCCAAGCTTTTTGTAAGTGGCTCATTATAGGTTATATTTGAATTAAAAGAGGTTGTTTTGGTGGCGTTGGTTTTAAACTGATCTATAATTTCGGTGGTTGTTGCAGCGCCATTGGTATCAAAAAATTCATTTCTAGTTTTTAAAAACCCTTCGTTATCATTTTTGCTTAATTTTTGACCCAGTTTAAGGGAATAATTTCGACCAGTTTTTTTAAGCTTTTTGGTGTAAAATGCCGAAAAATTAAAGTCGCTTTCATTGCCTTTATTATCTAAGTTTCGCTTACTGCGATTTAGCAGAGTGTTATTTTCGCCTCTACGCCCTTCTGTTAAAAAATCGTTTGCATTGTCACTATTCCCAAATGTGCCGTCTATATTTATTTTTAAATTAGAAGTGGTATCTAACTTAATTTGATACATCAAATCTAACTTCTGCTTTAGTAAGTGGCTATTTGTTAACTCATTGCTATTGGTGTTAATTATGCCACTAGGCAAATTATTTTGATTTAAAGTGGTTTTATCGCCAGTAATCCCCAAATCGGCCATCTTATAATTAACATTCATATTTTCTTTATCGCTATTCCATTTGGTGTCGTAATGAGCGCCTGCACTTCGTGAAACAGGAATTCCCTCTCCATAATATTCGCCCGACCACACATCATCACTACTATAATATATAGCCATTCCTCCCCCCTCCATATACTCTACATTACCACTGCCGCCACCATATTTTTCGGCATCTTCCCAGCCCAAACCTGTTTTGCCTGTGTTACTTACATTGCCATAAACCGAAAACTTTTGCTTGGCTTTAAACCAATTAAACATGCCTTGTCCTTCATAAAAATTTGAAGTAGCAATACCGGCATTGAGCTTTCCAAAGTAACCGTTCTTTTTATCTTCTTTAAGTTTTATATTTATGGTTTGGGTTTTTTGGCCATCATCAACACCTGTAAAAGCAGCCTGATCGCTACTTTTTTCAAACAGCTGTACTTTATCCACCATATCGGCCCGCAGATTTTTAGTCACCAAGGTGGGGTCATCGCCAAAAAATTCTTCTCCATCCACCAAAACCTTGGGTACTGCTTTACCTTGTGCCGTTATTTTGCCATTTTGGTCTATTTGTATACCTGGCAACTTTTTAAGTAAATCTTCTACTTTATCGTTGGGTTGTATGGTGTAGTTTGCAGCATTAAACTCGGTAGTATCGCCTTTAATTTTTATGGCCGCACCCTGCCCTTTTATAATTACTTCTTTGAGCAAGTTTGCCTTAAGTTTCATGTTGATCTGCTTAAAATCGAAACTAGTTTTAACAGAATCTATGGTAAAAGGAAATACATAATCTGCATATTCCGGATAAGTCAGCAAAAGTATATACTTGCCTTTTTTTATAGGACCAAGACTAAAAGCCCCGTTAATGGCTGCCCTAGTAAATTTATAAAGCGTAGAGTCTTTCGCATTTAA
>CANHHZ010000055.1 GCA_947460275.1 Sphingobacteriaceae bacterium
ACAGCTAAGTCAACTTTAAATGGCTTGTAATTTGTTGATTGTGCTTTTAAACCAGACACAGATAACATCATCACGGATGTTAATAATAATACATAAGTTTTTTTCATAATAATAATTTTTAATTTTCATTATCTATAGGCAAAAACATTTCCAAAAAATATAATTTAAATGGTCAGAAGGAACAATAAAAGTTTCAACTTACTGTAAAAGAGAAACTTATAAGTTTTAAAAAAAGGGATTAAATCAAATCTTGAAAGCAAAAAAAAGAGCAAAAATTACATGTTGTGAGCATTTAAATCCACAAAATTCCCTACGTATTTTCATTCATAAAATTGAAATCAACTCTATTGCTAAGAAAATTTATAAGCTATTAGTTAATAAAAGGGTTATACTCGGCAAAGAAAATTTAGGCACAATTGCAACAAATTTAGGCTCGAGCTCTAAAAGAAATCAGCAGTAAAATCATTATAGGCTAAAAACATAGCCTAAATGCAAACCAACAAAACTAAAAGTTGAAAAGGTTGTCCCAGATGGAATAATTAAAGTACTACTTGTAAAGCCTTCATAGCGCACACCAATATCAAGCCTATTGTTGTTGTTTTTAGATTTGAAATAGGTACCCAAGCCTGGCGACCAAACCAGAGCAGTTTTGGTGCTACCTTTTAATGGCAAAGCTGCACCCAATTGCCCCTCAACATAAAAATATTCGGTAGTATAATATTTTAACCCAACTTTTATGGGCGCATAAGAAAGTGTTTGATTACTTACGCCAAACATTGTTCGACCAAAAAATTGACTCAAACCTCCGGTGGCCGTAAGTGCATATTTAGGCGATAAAGTGACTTCGGTTTTTAAATAACCTTGAAGGCCAACGGCGCTGATATTTGATGAATTTCCAGAAGGAAAATTAATTCCTGTCCCTACCGATAAGTGTACCAATTGCGCCTGTGCTTTGAAGGCAAATAAGGCAATAAACAAACAAAATAATTTGGCTTTCATAGCGTTAATTTTCTAAATATATCTTCGAGCGAAGCGGATTGATATTGATTTTTAAGTTCGTTTAAAGTAGTATTAGCTACAATCTTACCTTTGTTGATGATGATAATTTCATCGCACAAGGCCTCAACTTCTTGCATAATATGGGTAGAGATAATGAGCGTTTTTGTAGCACCCAAAGTTTTAATCAATGTCCTAATATCGGAGAGTTGATTTGGGTCTAAACCCGAAGTTGGCTCGTCTAAAATTAAAACCTCGGGCTCGTGTATAATGGCCTGAGCCAAACCTACACGCTGTTTATACCCCTTAGAAAGCATCCCAATTTTTTTATGTTGCTCGGGTGTTAATCCAACTTGTTTAATTACATCATCAACGCGTTGAGCAATATTTTTCAACTGATAGGTTTCTGCCACAAAAGTTAAAAACTCACGCACATACATATCTGTGTAAAGTGGCGTATTCTCGGGCAAATAACCAATCGATTTTTTGACTGCTATTGAATTTTGCTTAATATTTTTGCCATTGATTTCAATTTCGCCTGTGGTTGGCATCAAATAACCGGTAAGCATACGCATAGTGGTAGTTTTACCTGCACCGTTTGGACCTAAAAAACCCAATATTTTACCGGTTTTAGCTTCAAAACTGATGTTGTCAACAGCTTTTTGGGTTCCGTAATGTTTAGATAAGTTGATTATTTTAATGCTCATTTGCTTCAAAAATAGTTTAAAAGTTGGAATGTTGAAATATTCAATGTGCTTAAAGCATATAAACATTAATTATAGCTACTGTTTTTGCGTCTCAAACCCGACTTAGCGAAAATACTTTTTGGTGCAAGGCCTGGGTGTGGCCAAAAAGATTGTAGCGAGGGCGGGGCTGGCTTTGTGTTTTTTACAATTTTTGCTTTTCAAACTCATATTATAACTTCTAAGTGACGAGCATAAGTGATAAACTTTCCAATTTTAGCTTTAAATATTATATTTGCGCTACTATGGCTAAATCAAACGACGAACAATTCAAAAATGTAATATCACACGCCAAGGAATACGGTTTTGTATTTCAAAGCAGCGAAATATATGATGGCTTAAGTGCTGTTTACGACTACGGACAATTAGGGTCGGAATTAAAAAACAACATTAAAACTTATTGGTGGAAAGCCATGGTGCAAATGCACGAAAATATTGTAGGTATAGATTCTGCAATTTTTATGCACCCAAAAGTTTGGAAGGCGAGTGGTCACGTTGATGGTTTTAACGACCCGATGATTGACAACAAAGACTCGAAAAAACGTTACCGTGCCGACCAACTATTAGAAGATAAAATAGCCCGTTACGAAAAAGACGGCAAAACAGATAAAGCGGCAAAATTACAAGCCGATATGGATGCTGCATTGTCAGCAGAAGATTTAGCCCGCTTAAAAGCATTAATTGAAGAGCATGAAATTGCCTGCCCGGTAAGTGGCACCAAAAACTGGACCGACGTTCGTCAGTTTAATTTGATGTTTAGCACTCAGTTTGGCGCCATGGCCGAAGGTAGCGATGAAGTTTACTTGCGTCCAGAAACTGCACAAGGTATTTTTGTGAATTTTTTAAATGTACAAAAAACCGGAAGAATGAAAATTCCTTTTGGAATTGCACAAATAGGGAAAGCTTTTAGAAACGAAGTAATTGCCCGTCAGTTTATCATGCGTATGCGTGAATTTGAACAAATGGAAATGCAATTTTTTGTACGCCCAGGCGAAGACGAAAAATGGTTTTCTTATTGGAAAGATGCCCGTTTGAAATGGCACAAAGCCCTTGGCACGGCATCAGAAAAATACCGTTTCCATGACCATGTAAAATTGGCACACTATGCAAATGCAGCTACCGATATAGAATTTGAGTTTCCGTTTGGATTTAAAGAAGTAGAAGGCATACACAGTCGTACCGACTTTGACTTGACCCAACACCAAGAGTTTTCGGGCAAAAAGATGCAGTATTTTGACAATGATTTAAATGAGGAGGGTAAGCCCTATGGAAATTACGTTCCTTATGTAATCGAAACTTCTATAGGTCTTGATCGTATGTTTTTATTAACCTTAATTAATGCCCTTGAGGAAGAAGATTTAAGTACAGAAGATAAACAAGACAGTAGAACCTTACTGCGTTTACACCCTGCTTTAGCACCAATTAAAGTGGCTATTTTTCCACTAACCAAAAAGGATGGTTTACCTGAAAAAGCACGTGAAATTATGGATAAATTGAAATTTGATTTTAATTGTGTTTACGAGGAAAAGGATGCGATTGGAAAACGCTACCGCCGACAAGATGCAATTGGAACTCCTTTTTGTGTAACTATAGATCACGAAACTTTAGAGAACAATACTGTAACCATTCGCCACCGCGACAGCATGGAGCAGGAACGCGTAACCATTGCCGATTTAGAAAAAATTATAAGCGAAAAAGTGAGTTGGAAAACACTTTTAGCCTAATTAACTAACCTCATTAAAACCGCCGTATTTATTAGCGGTTTTTTTGTGCCATTTTTACATTTTTACAAAATATTGCCAGCCATCAAACTTGCGGGCTTTTCAGCAAAATGAATTTTAAGATAAAAAAACCACAATCTATCTACACCGTTTTAATCTTCCATTTTTTAATGGTTTTAATGCTGTTTAGTTTTTGTAGGTTGGGTTTTTTCTTAACCAATCAATCACTTTTTAGTCACTTAAGTTTAAAAGAACTCGGCTATATTTTTTGGGGCGGAATACAATTTGATGTTGCATCATTAATTTATATCAATGTCATTTATATATTACTTCAAATTATACCCTTTCCTTTTAGGTATAAAGAGGCTTACCAAAAATTTTGCAAATGGCTTTTTATCATTACAAATAGTATTGGTTTTATGGCCAACTTTGTCGATTTTGTGTATTATAAATATACCTTAAAAAGAACTACAGCAAGCATATTTAGCCAATTTAGCAACGAACAAAACAAGTTTAAATTGGTGGTAGATTTTGCGCTAGATTATTGGTTATTGGTTATTTTACTTGCTGTTTTTATTTATTTTTTTGTAAAATTTTACGACGCCATTACGATACAAAAAGCACCAAAATTTAATTACAAAAACTACGCCTTACATTTTTTTGGGTTGATATTTATTTCTGGAATTTGCGTGATAGGGGCTCGGGGAGGGTGGCGACATAGTACACGACCCATTACGTTAAGCAATGCAGGAGATTTCGTAAAAGTATCCAGCGATATGAGCTTAGTACTAAATACGCCCTTCAGCATCATTAAAACTTTAGAAAATAATGATTTAAAAGAAGTGCATTATTTTGACCAGCAGTCGCTTGAAAAAATATATAGCCCAATACATCAACCAAATGTCAATGGTCCCTTCAAAAAATTAAACGTAGTTTTTCTCATCATCGAAAGTTTAGGAAAAGAACACATTGGCGCTTTAAATAAAGATTTACTTCATGGAAATTACAAGGGCTACACTCCTTTTATAGACAGTTTGGTAGCCAACAGTTTTACTTCATCACGTACCTATGCCAATGGGCGAAAATCGATAGATGCCCTACCCTCTATTATTTCCAGTATTCCATCCATCAACGAGCCCTTTGTACTTTCGACCTATTCGGGTAACAAGACCACCAGTATAGCAAAAATTTTGGGGGATGAAGGCTACGAAACCGCATTTTTTCATGGAGCACCGAATGGTTCCATGGGTTTTTCGGCCTATACCAACCTAGCAGGCATTAAAAAATACTACGGCAAAACAGAATACAACAACGATGCAGATTTTGATGGTATTTGGGGCATTTGGGATGAACCTTTTATGCAATACATGGCAAAAACCATGAACAATTTTAAGCAACCTTTTTTCTCGACTTTCTTTTCAGTTTCGTCTCATCATCCTTTCAAAGTACCAGAAAAATACCAAGGAAAGTTCAAAAAAGGCCCATTAGAAGTACAAGAACCCATTGGCTATACTGATATGTCGTTGAGAAAATTTTTTGCCACCGCAGCCAAAATGTCTTGGTATAAAAATACATTATTTGTACTCGTAGCCGACCATGCTACCGTTTCGTACTTACCAGAATACCAAACTACACCAGGCTATTTTTCAGTACCAATTTTATTTTATTATCCGGGGGGAGAATTGAAAGGAAATACCGAAAAATTGATACAACAAATTGATATTGCGCCAACAGTTTTAGGTTATTTAAATTACAAAAAGCCATTCTTTTCTTTCGGCTTTAATGCCTTTGACACCAGTAAGAACAATTTTGTAGTCAACAATAATGATGGGATTTTTAACTTTTATAAAGGCGATTATTTACTGCAACACAACGGACAAACAGCTATTGGTTTATACAATTTAAAATCCGATAGGCTGACCAAAAAAAATTTAATTGGTAATGATAGTGTCGTTCAAAACAACCTAGAAGTGGAATTTAAAGCATTTATACAGCAATACAATAACCGAATGATTAAAAATAAGTTAACCATAAAATGAGGATGAGAAAATTAGCACTAAGATTTATTGACTTCTTTTACCCTCCATTTCAAAAGTGGTTATCCTTAGCTACCTTTAGGTATATGGCTTCTGGCGGCGTCACTGTAACCTCTGGAGTTGTTCTTTATTATCTCATTTACAATTATGTACTTCATCAAAAAAACATTCAAGTTTTTAACTTTTTAATTACTGCGCCAATAGCAGCTTTGATGCTAGAATCAATGGTGACTTTTTTAGTGGGCTTCACCCTCAACAAATATTTAGTTTTTACACAATCTAATCTCAAAGGAAGGGTACAATTATTTAGATATGCTACAGTTTATGGAACCAATATTTTATTAAATTACGCTTTGATGAAAATATTAGTAGAAGTTTTTTTGTTTTACCCTACACTAGCAAAAACTGCAATTACGATTGTACTGGCAATTTTTAGTTATTTTTCCCAAAAACATTTTTCTTTTAAGGTTAAAAAAAATTAAAATTCAATAACGCGTTTTTAGAATAAACTGCTCTTATAATTTTATGTTAACGACATAAAAAAATAATCTCCATTATATTAATCCAAAAGCTTTGGGTATTTTTGGATTACTAAGCTAAACAAGCTAATTTAGCATTCGTCCAATACCACATGAGAAATGAATGATTTTAATGATTTTAACAATGCACAAGTAGCTAAACTACCCCAGCATTTACGCCAATTTATTGTTAAGCAAAATTACGAAAAATATACACCCATAGACCAAGCGGTTTGGCGATATGTAATGCGTCAAAATTACAGCTATTTAAAACATGTCGCTTTTTATCCTTACATCAAAGGTTTACAGAGGGCTGGCTTAAGTATTGAATACATCCCCGATTTGCAAACCATGAATGATAACCTTGGTAAAATTGGTTGGGGAGCTGTTACCGTTGACGGCTTTATACCACCAGCAGCCTTTATGGAATACCAAGCCTACCGGGTTTTGGTTATTGCTGCCGACATTCGTCAAATTAACCATATTGAATATACGCCTGCGCCAGACATTATCCACGAAAGTGCTGGCCATGCCCCTATTATTGCCGATACTGATTACAATAACTATTTAAGTTACTTTGGATCTATAGGCGCAAAAGCCATGTTTTCAAGTAAAGATTTCGAATTGTATGAAGCCATTCGTAAACTTTCTATTTTAAAAGAATCCGCAATAGCCGAAGAACAAGAAATTATTGCAACAGAAAAAACACTAAAAAATATCTCCGATAATATGGGCGAACCTTCGGAAATGGCTCTATTAAGCAGATTACACTGGTGGACAGTTGAATATGGACTAATTGGAACGTTAGAAGATCCTAAAATTTATGGCGCTGGGTTGCTTTCCTCTATTGGCGAAAGTGCAACTTGCATGAAAGCAAACGTTAAAAAATTGTGGTACAACGCAGACACCATCAACTATGGCTATAATATTACTGAACAACAACCTCAATTATTTGTAACGCCAAATTTTCAAAATTTGATTGATGTTCTAGAAGACTTTGCCAAAACCATGGCTTTTAGAAAAGGTGGCGCCGAAAGCGTATTAAAAGCGATAGAATGTAAAAACTCTAGCACTGCCGTGTACAGCTCGGGCTTACAAGTTACAGGTGTTTTTAATGACATTGGGCTTGACAAAAACGACGAACTAACTTTTATAAAAACTACAGGACCATCTGCATTAGCTTATGCAGATAAACAACTTGATGGACATGGCAAACATTACCATAAAGATGGGTTTTCTTCGCCAGTTGGCAAACTAAAAGGAGTTGCCAAGCCATTGGAAAATCATAGCTTGGCAGATTTGGCGGCCCTTAACATAGTCGAGGGAGAACAAACATCACTTGTTTTTGAAAGTGGGATTGTGGTTAGTGGAGCCATTCAATCGGTATTGATCAAAGCCGAAAAAGTAATTTTAATCACTTTTACCGAGTGCACAGTTAAAGAAAGTAATGGCAACATCTTGTTTATGCCCGAATGGGGGCATTACGATATGGCCGTTGGCGAAAAAATAGTTTCGGTATATAATGGAGCTGCAGATAAAGATGCTTTTGAAGAAATTGTTTTGATTAGCAATGAACAAACACATCAAGTTTCTTATGACGAAGTAACTAAACAATTGCACCTATTATACAAAAAAGTAAGAAACACAAGAGAAAAACAAAGCGAATACGAAGAATTAGAAGAAATTTTCGAACTTCTAAAAACCTCACATAGAAATGATTGGCTTTGTGCTTTAGAAATTTTAGAAATTGTTTACCATACGCAACTCAACACCGATTTTGAAAAAAAATTGCGCATATTTTTAGAAATGAAGGCCTTAACAGAACCAGAACATACCAAACTTATAAACGATGGTTTACATGTTATTGCTAATCCTGTAACACAATTAATTACAGAGACAGATTAACAAGAACTATTAGCACATAAAAAAATGAATATCATAATAACAGGCGCAAGCAGTGGAATTGGTTTTGAAACCGCATTAGAATTTGCTTTAGACAGTAAAAATAAAATAGTTTGTATTGCCCGTAGTGCAGAAAAACTGCGCAAATTATTAGAAATTGCAAAAGGACTAAACCCCGATTGCACACTTTTACCTGTAGAATTTGATTTGGTAAATGATAGTTATGAGGGGCTAATTCCTTTCTTAAAACAACACTTAGGCACCATTGATATTTTAATCAATAATGCTGGAAGCTTAATCAACAAACCTTTTTTAGAAACGACTGAGGAAGATTTAACGGCGATGTTAGAAAGCAACGTTTTAAGCCATTTTAAAATGACGCGTTATACTTTACCGCTCATGCAAAAAGGTAGCCATATTGTAAACATTGGCAGTATGGGTGGCTACCAAGGCAGCGTTAAATTTGCAGGCTTGTCTGCTTATTCGGCTAGTAAAGGCGCCCTACATACCCTAACTGAGTGCTTAGCCACAGAACTTAGCGAAACAGGAATCAAAGTAAATTGCTTGGCTTTGGGCTCAGCCCAAACCGAAATGTTAGAAACTGCTTTTCCAGGCTATGAAAGCCCAGTTTTAGCTTTCGAAATGGGAAAATATGTAGCAGATTTTGCAAAGACAGGGCATAAATTTTACAATGGCAAAATACTTCCGGTAGCTTTAAACACGCCATAAGGCTTCTTATTGCAGTTGTATATTTTTAGTACCTTTGTATCAGATATGAAGAAAACACTTTTTATTTTTTGCTTCCTCTTCTTTATCGCTTTCATTGGAAAAGCTCAAAATAGCCCTTCACTTCCCGAACAATATCAGGAAATGATGAAAAAAATATTGAGCAAAATCCCCTCTATCAATAACAATCCTGCGGCTAAAGTATTAGATTTTGCAAAATCTATGATTGGCACCCCCTATCGTTATGCATCAAGCAGCCCTGGGCTAGGTTTCGATTGTTCGGGCTTTGTAAATTATGTTTTCAGTAATTTCGGATTTAAAGTACCACGTTCCTCAACAGAATTTGCTTCAGCAGGTGTCCCCATCAAGCTGGAAGATGCAAAAGTAGGTGATGTCTTGATTTTTACGGGAACAAATCCTAAAATCAGAAGAATAGGTCATGTAGGCATTATTTATGCCATAGATAAAGGAGAAATTAAATTTATCCATGCTACATCTGGCAAAGCACATGGCGTAACTATTACCGATTTTGATGCTTATTACAAAAGCCGTTTTATAAAAGCTGTTTCAATTATAGAATAATCTCATTGGTGAGCTTAAAACCAAAGCAACAGCACAAAATGTAACCGATTTTTTAATGCAAATTGAAGATGAAGCTATTAGGAAAGATTGTTTGACCATTGCCCAATTAATGGAGGAGATAACGACAGCAAAAGCCAAAATGTGGGGAACAGCAATTGTAGGTGTAGGCGATTACAAATTAGTAAAAAATTGAGCGATATCAATATTGATATGTGGAGAGAAATTTGCGAAAATGCGTGTCAAAAACTAAAGCAATAAAGTTTTCTTTGCTCCTTCCTTGTTCCTTGCTCTCTGATCAAAGCAAAACTATCTTTAAAGCATCAGTTACGTTGCCATTGGCTAAAAATTGATGCGCAAGCTCATGCAATTCTCGTTCTCTATTGGTTTCATCACCAATAGTGGCATCTAAAATTTCTTTTACCGCAGCATGCGTACGCATGGCATCAATTTCAGCAGTTGCAGGCAAATGTTCTACATTACCCAACATCCCTAAATCGTTTCCAGTAAGCACCATAGATTTACGTACCGAAAGTGGCAAAGCATCTACCCCTATTCCTAAAGTTGTTAAGGGTTTAGCCACTTTAAATAAACTTTCTGGCGTTACCCTACAATACCAATCGCCGCCCAAACGTGCTACTAAATCTATTTTAGCTTGATCTATTTTGCCTTCGGCATCTAATATTTCTTCTTTAATGTGGATAAGCTTAACCTCGGCCAACACCAAATTTCCAGCACCATTTTGATTACCCAAAGGGATAACCTCATTTACCACACATTCCAATTGAACTGGTGCTTCGGCAACCCGTGGAGGTGTTACCAATTGAGATGGCAACATTGTAAATCCGGCTTTTTCAAATTCGTTTACTCCTTTTCCATATTCGGTACTTGCCAAACTCATTTGTTGCACCATAGGGTAATCAACAATATTGATTACACACTCTTTTACCGCCAAAACATTATCTAAAGTATGCTTAGTGGTATTGTCGCGTACTCGCCTAGCCGGAGAGAAAATACACATCGGCGGATTTGTACTAAACATATTAAAAAAGCTGAAAGGACTCAAATTAATATTTCCCTCCCCATCTATGGTAGATGCAAAACAAATTGGACGTGGCGCAATGGCATACTGCAAGTAATTTTGCAATTGCATTGGCGACAAATCGGAGGTTTTCAAAGTCAGCATACTATTTAATTAGTTAGATGAAAATTATTACTTTTTCAACGCCAAAATAGAAAAATCGGTATCGGCTTTGGTAATGATATTGGTTAAGCAACCTAAACCTGTAATTTCCATTTCCACGTTATCTCCAGGTTGTAGCCATTGTGGCTTAAAGCTTGGGTCGTTTAATAAACCTGTACCGTTTAGCTCCAAAAAGCAACCGGTGCCTACCGTACCCGATCC
>CANHHZ010000056.1 GCA_947460275.1 Sphingobacteriaceae bacterium
TAGGAATTACAACCAATTGTTTTAACCAATGGTTGTTGTTTGCGGCATACTCTTTAAACAAAAGTTATATTTCTACCGTTTTATGTACCAATTTAAAAAAACCAGAACTCCATTGTGAGGGAAAATGTTTTTTAGACATTAAATTAAAAGACCTAGAAAATAAAAAACAACAAAATCAAGATACCTTAAAAAGAATGGTAGAAACATTCGCTTTAACTTCTACCAATTTACTTAATCCTCTTTTTGCCACTCCTATTGAAAAAGCAACCCCTCCTTACCTACATCAAAAACCAATAGGCAATGTTGTAGCTATCTTTCATCCACCAAAATTCAGCTTAATTTAATATTTCTCTTCTGGATTCACCTAAAGAGATAATACCACTTGCCTTGGCAATGTGGCTTATTTGGTATACTTTATATTCACCAAATTGGTGTGTATTACTATTTAATCAAAAAAATTAAAAATGAATTTTAAAGGAATAATAACTGCAATAGCAATATTGCTTTCGGGTTCAACTGTCTATGCCCAAAAAACTATAGACACCACCAAAACAAAACAATTAGAGGAAGTAATTGTAACTGCGAACAAACGCGAAGAAAGTATTATTAAAGTTAATACTTCTATTACTTCACTTTCTGCTAAAAAACTTGAAGACACAAAAACTTGGGGTTTAGGCGGATTAACTGCATTAGTACCCAACTACAATTATCAAGAATTGGGCGTTTCGTTTCAGCAAATTCAAGCCATTCGTGGTATTCAGGTTTTTAGCGAAAACCCTGCCGTTTCAACCTATATTGATGATGTAAATAATATTGACATATTAGCCAATGGATTTGCATTTACTGATGTAGAAAGAATTGAAGTTTTAAGAGGCCCACAAGGAACATTATATGGTCGTAATGCAATGGGTGGTGTGATAAACATTATTACTAAAAAACCGACAAATACACCCTACGGCTTTGCAGAAGCAAGTTTTGGAAACCTTGGTTTACAGCGTTATAGTACAGGTTTTAAAACACCATTAATAAAAGACAAACTATTTTTTGGCTTAAATGGCTTGTACCAAACCCAAGATGGATTTTTGAAAAATGATATTACAGGTACAACTTCAACAGACACTAAACTAAACGGAAAAAACGTTGGTGGTGAGCAAAATTTTTATGGAAATATGTATTTAAAATGGTTGGCTTCTAAACGTTTTAATCTTACTTTAAATTTAAAAGGACAACAAGACAAGAGCGATAATTCAGGTTTTATGGTATCTCAATTTAGTGATACGTATGCTTTTGCCAATCCTGACAAAATTAATTTATCAAGAATTGCCCAACACAAAAGAAACATTTTAAATACTTCATTAGCCGCTAAATATTATGCAAATAAGTTTACAATAACTTCTATATCTGCACTACAAACGATTGGATTTGGATTTAAAGATTTAGATTTCCCAGGTATTTATCATTCCTATTATGATGGAAAAGTTGGCGAACAGCTTCCACCACAAAAAGTATGGAGCGAAGAATTGAGAATTAATTCAAGTTCAGAAAGCAAATTTCAATATACAGCAGGTATTTACGTTTTTACACAAAAAGGATATGAGCCAACCACTAACACAGCTTATGAACTATCAAATTTAGAAGCAACTACTTATATGTTACCAAGCGGAACGTTTTTAATCAATAGAAATAGAAGTAACAATTTTGGAGCTGCAGGATTTGGTGAATTGAGTTATTTGCTAACCAAAACATTGAAGGCAACCGTTGGTTTACGTTATGATTATGAAAAAAGAGAAGCTACCTTTAATGGCTTTGGAGATGCTATGCTGTATAATGGCGTAGTTACAGACATTAAACCAAATATTACTGCCAATGGAAATTATTCAGCACTTTCGCCTAAAATTTCTGTAAGTTATGCAGTAAATGAACTTTCAAATGTTTATGCAACTTACACAAGGGGTTTTAGAGCAGGTGGTATCAATGCAAGTTCTTTACCATCAGGAGTACGTCAAACATTTGACCCTGAATATTCTAATAATTACGAAATTGGATATAAGTCTTTTTTGCTAAACAAAAGATTAAGTATTGGAGCTTCTGCCTTTTTAATTCAATGGAAAGATTTACAGTTTTATAATTTAGTTGCCCCATTTACGTACGCTAGAGAAAATGTAGGCGATGCGCAATCGATGGGATTGGAATTAGAGGTATCTGCTATACCTGCAAAAGGCTTACAATTAGATGGAAGTTTTGGATTTAACCCAACTGAATACAAAGGGTTTGATTTGAAACGTGTAAACTTTGGTACAGGGGTAGAAACCAAAACTGCAATTGGAGGCAACAGACTTTCTAATGCACCAAGTCATACTATTTTCTTGGGAGCACAATACGAATATCCAATCAACAAAAAATTAAAAGCAGCTGTTCGTGGAGAAATCCGCAATTTGGGTAAACAATATACTGATATTCAAAACCAAATTGAACAGCCATCTTATACGCTAATTAACTCAAGAATAGGTTTAACTTACGAAAAATACAGTTTGTTTGTTTGGGGGCAAAACCTTAGCAATGAAAGGTATCTAGCTTATGGCAATCCTGATAGTAGTTTTGGTCGTCAAGCAAGAATGGCTCAACCAAGAACACTCGGCGTAACATTAAGTACAAAATTTTAATCAACTATAAAGCCAAAGGTTTAAAATCCTTTGGCTTTATAAAATTTCAAAAAAATGATAAGGAGTTCGTGAATTCCGAAACTTTAAAACAAAGTAATGAACAAATCAATAAAAGTAATTTCAACAATAATAATGCTATTTCTTGCTTCAAGAATTAGCTACGGTCAAAAAACAAATCCTGATAGTTTAGTAATTGGCACAGCCAACAAGCACGATAAAATGATGGATATTCTTTATACACCGTCTAAAGTGCCAATTAAAACTATTGGTATTTTATTGTATGACGGCTACAATACATTAGATGCAATGGGTCCATACCATACTTTGGCGGAAATAATGGGGGCAAAAACTTTTTTTGTTGCAAAAAACAGAGGAATTGTAAAAAATCAAAGAGGGTTAGAAATAAAAGTAGACAGCTCTTTTGCAGATGTAAAATCATTAGATATTTTGGTTATTCCAGGTGGCGCAACTGAAACAATTATGCTAACACAAGATACAATAACACTTAATTGGGTTAAAAAAATTGACAAGACTAGCAAATACACTACAAGTGTATGCACAGGTGCATGGGTCTTGGGGGCAACAGGTTTATTGAAGGGTAAAAATGCTACTTCTAATTGGTACAGAGGCGAGGAAATGATGAAAATGTATGGTGCAAATTTTAAAGAAGAACGCTATGTAAAAGACGGTAAATATTGGACATCGGCAGGTGTTTCTGCAGGTATTGATATGTCTTTAGCCATCATAGACGACTTATTAGGCAGAAAATATACAGAAGCCGTAATGTTGGATTTAGAATACGACCCAAAACCGCCTTACAACGCTGGTGTACCAAAGAAATCTGACCCATTAGTAGCAGATATGATGAAAGAAATGTATGATATGCTGATGTTACCATTAATTGAAAAAGTAAAAAAGAAGAAATAAAACAATTTATTTGGGAATAACCTATAACATCAAACAATTGTATGATTTAATCAAATCTTAAAAACAATAAACATCCATTGTTTTATGCTTATTCATATTTGTAAATTCAACAAATCGAACCTAAAAATTCAAAATAATCGAAATAATAACATCAATATATAATCATGACAAAATTAATCACCGTTTGTTTAATAGCTATCGCAACAATTTCTTGCAAGCCAAAGGCGGACGTAAATAAAGTTAAAGAAGAAACCATGGAACTACATGATGTAGTTATGGCAAATCACGGTAAAATTATCGACAATCAAATGAAAATTGACACCTTATTAAAAGGGTTGAATGATTTAAAAGCTAAATTTCCAGCTATTGATACAGCTGTTGAAAAAGCAGAAATGACAATGCTTTTAGAAAATTTAGTAAAAGCAGAAGAAAGCATGAACGATTGGATGCATAATTTTAATGCAGATTATCAAAATAAACTAGATACGGCGATTTTAAATTACTACCAGAAAGAATATAATAAAATTTCTAAAGTGGATCAGCTTTACCAAAATGAAATTAAAAAATCATCAACATATCTAGCAAAATTTAAGAAATAATGAAAAACTCATATTTTTACATTATATTTATTGTATCCATTGTGTTAGCTTGTAACAACAAACAAGAGAAACTTCCTTATCTACAGATGGAGGTAAGTGGAAAAATTGTTGATGAAAAAGTTGTTGAAGATACAGTTTTTAGGACCATTCCAAACTTTAGCCTATACAACCAAGACAGCACTATTGTAACACAAAAAGATTTTGACAATAGCATTTACGTAGCAGATTTCTTTTTTACCTCATGCCCTACAATATGCCCAACTATGCATAGAAACTTATTTAAAGTTTATAAAAAATTCGAAAACAATGAGGCAGTTAAATTTGCATCGCACACTATTGATGTTAAATACGACAAGCCATCTGTTATGAAAAAATATGCTGAAAAAATGGGTATAAAGAGTAAACGTTGGTATTTTTTATGGGGTTCTAGAGATGAGATTTATGCATTGGCAGAACGCAATTATATGGTTTATACAAAAGAAGATAAGAAAGCTCCTGGTGGCTTCGCTCATCAAGGTTACTTAATTTTAGTAGATAAAGATAAAAAAATACGTGGGGCTTACGATGGAACCTTAGATAAAGATGTACAGCAGCTCATGGCAGATATAGAAATTCTTTTAAAAGAAAAATAAAAACTTAAATATTTAAAAAAATGAAAAAAACACTACTCACAATAGGCTTAAGCTTAGCATTTATTCAATTTATAAATGCCAGCAACCTCACAGAAACACAGCAAAAAATTGCAGTTAGCGACACTCTAAAAAAAGATGGCATAGACCCTATCTGCAAAATGAAAGTAAAAGCAGGCAATACTAAAACAGTGGTTTTTGAAAAAAAAACTTATGGTTTTTGTTCTGAAAGCTGTAAAAAAACATTTGCCGCTGACCCCAAAAAGTATATCAAAAAATAAATAATCTATAACACAATCTCATGAAGAAACAACTCATTTTATGTTTTGCCTTGGTAGCCTTGGCAATTAGTACTAAGGCACAAAGCACATTTGACAAATGGCCGGAACTAAAAGCATTTCACAACATCATGTCGACCACTTTCCATCCTGCCGAGGAAGGAAACTTAAAACCAATTAAGGAAAAAAGCACTGAACTTGCTGAAAGTGCAGCTAAATTACAAACATCTTTGATGCCTAAAGAGTTTAATACAACAGCAATTAAAGCTTCAGTAAAAAAATTAGCAACAGAAAGTAAAACATTAGATGCATTAATTAAAAAAAAACCAAGTGATGCGATTATCTTAAAAAATTTAACAGCATTACATAACCGTTTTCATGAAATAGTTGGTTTATGTAAGGAAGAGAAACATTAATTTTTTTCTATATCAACGATTTAATTGCAGAATTTTAAAAAATAAAACTTTGAATTATCCATCCTTAAACTAGTTTTAAGCTATCTTTGTTATCTAAAATAGAATCATGAAAAAATTGAAATCAAATTTCTTATTTGTAGTAGTTTATGTGTTCATAATTTCTTGCAACAACACTAAAACACTGCCCTTTTACGGACAAAGAGAAGCAAAAATAACTACCGATAAGGATGGTAATCAAAAAATTGACACCATTTACCAAACCATTCCAAATTTTAGCTTTTTAAATCAAGACAGCACTTATATTACACAAGATAACTTTAAAGATAAAGTATACATTGCCGACTTTTTCTTTACTTCGTGTTCTACCATTTGCCCTACCATGCACCGAAATTTAACAACGGTTTACAATGAGTATAAAAACAATCCAGAGGTTATGTTTTTATCGCATACCATAGATTTTAAGTATGACAAACCAAATGTGCTTAAAAAATATGCACAAAAACTTGGCGTAGACACCAAAAAATGGCAATTTGTATATGGAAGCAAGGATAGCGTTTATAAAATGGCCGAACGAGATTATCTGGTTGCCGTACAAGAAGATAGCAGCGCAAAAGATGGATATATACACCAAGGTTGGCTGGTGTTAATTGACAAACATAAAAGAATTAGAGGCGCTTACGACGGTACAAAAACCGAGCAGGTAGCGCAATTGAAAAAAGATATTTCAATTTTATTAACCGAAAAATAAATAATATGCGAAGTAAATTAATCATCGTGGTTTTTTTTAGTGCTGTTTTAGCTGTCATTTATTCCTGCCAAAGTAGGGGTCAAATTAACCAAGCACAGTACGCTTCCAACGGAAAAGATTTATACCTCGCCAATTGTCAAAATTGCCATGGTGTAAATGGAGAAGGTTTAGGTGATTTAATACCTCCCCTTAATGATACTTTATTTTTGAAAAGCAACAAAGAGAAATTGGCCTGTTTTATAAAAAATGGGGTTAGCCAAGAGATGCGTATTAATGGTAAAACCTACGATGGAAAAATGCCTGGTTTTAGTCATTTAGAATCTATTGATATTGCACAAATCATCACCTATATTACCAATTCTTTTGGCAACAAACAAGGTGTTTATCCGTACGAAAAAGTAGCAACGGATTTAACCAAGTGTAATTAATTGCCGTTCCAAATCTATTTACAGGCTAAAAGGTTAAAACATTAATCTTTTAGCGCTATGCTTTTTAGTATATTTGTAAAAATGCAAATCGTTCTATCGCCGTTCTAAATTAGAAAGGAGGAAAGTCCGGGCAACATAGCGCATCTCGCTTCCTAACGGGAAGGCATTAGGGAATGAAGACCTGAATGACAGAAAGTGCCACAGAAAATAAACCGCCTCGATTTATCGGGGTAAGGATGAAAACGTGAGGTAAGAGCTCACGAACTCGTTAAGCGATTAACGTTTTGGTAAACCTCGGGAGTTGAAAGACCAAATAGGCTAACGCATGTAGGGCTGCTCGTCCGATGTTAGTGGGTAGGTTGATAGAGATAAATGGCAACGTTTATCCTAGATTAATGATAGAAACTTAATTTATTAAGAACAGAACCCGGCTTACAGATTTGCATTTTTTATTTTTTTAACACCATAAATCTATACATTAGCCTAACAAAAACCTACATACCTTATGGCAAAACTGCTAATAATTGACGACGAGAGATCGATAAGAAGCACCTTAAGAGAAATTTTAGAATACGAAAACTACGAAGTTGATGACATTGACAATGGAATTGACGGATTAGAACTTATCAAAAAAAATCATTACGACTTGGTTTTATGTGATATTAAAATGAACAAAATGGATGGTTTAGAGGTGCTAGAAAACGCCTTAAAACAAAAACCAGACCTCCCTTTTGTGATGATATCTGGTCACGGAACAGTCGAAACTGCTATCGAAGCCAGTAAGAAAGGAGCTTTCGACTTTATTTCGAAACCACCAGATTTGAACCGCCTACTCATTACTGTGCGTAATGCTTTAGATAGAGGAACGTTAGTAAGCGAAACCAAAGTTTTAAAAAGACGTGTAAATAAAACACACGAAATCCTAGGCAACTCGGATAGCATTGTCAAAATCAAAGAAACCATAGCACGTGTTGCACCTACTGATGCCCGCGTATTGGTTACTGGCGCAAATGGTAGTGGAAAAGAATTGGTAGCAAGATGGCTACACGAAAAATCTAACAGGGCCAACGCTCCATTGATAGAGGTAAACTGTGCTGCAATTCCATCTGAATTGATTGAAAGTGAATTGTTTGGTCACGAAAAAGGATCTTTTACTTCGGCGGTAAAACAGCGTATTGGAAAGTTTGAACTGGCCAATAACGGTACCTTATTTTTAGATGAAATTGGCGACATGAGCCTTTCGGCACAGGCCAAAGTATTACGTGCACTTCAAGAGCATAAAATTTCACGCGTTGGTGGCGAAAAAGAAATAGAAGTGAATGTAAGGGTAATTGCTGCAACCAACAAAAATTTACTCAAGGAAATTGAAGATGGTAATTTCAGGATGGATCTTTATCACCGCTTAAATGTGATCAACATCCACGTGCCAAATTTAAATGAACGTACAGAAGATATCCCTCTAATTGCACAAAGCTTTTTGGAAGAAATTTGCACATCCTATGGCCTTCCTGTAAAACAAATAAATGATGCAGCTATTCGTACGCTACAAAATCTTGCTTGGACTGGTAACATACGCGAGCTGCACAATATGATTGAACGTTTGATTATCTTAAGCGACAAAATCATTACCGAAAAAGATGTGATTAATTTTGCCAACCCAGCTGCAGACACAAACATTGGCTTCACCAAGCTAGCTGAAAATACTTTGGCAAATGACTTTGAGCTAGGTTACAATAAGTTCTCCAATTTTCAGGAATATAAAGACTTTACCGAGAAAGAATTTATCAAGTATAAACTAGAAAAAAACAGTTGGAATGTTTCTAAAACTGCCGACGAAATAGAGATTCAGCGCAGCCATTTATACAGTAAGATTGAGAAGTTTGGTTTAAAAAGAACTGAATAAGTGGTAAGTTTTAAGTGGAAAGTTTAACTTAAAACTTATTACTTAAAACTTATAACTCCCTAAGCGTCAAACTTATCCAAGAGCTTTAAAAGGGTAGCAAAATCTTTAGGGTAAGGGGCTTCAATACATATTTCTTGCTCATCTACCCCTTTAAAGATAATTTGCTTAGCATGTAGCGCAAAACGTTTCATGATAGGTTGTTCCTCTTCATCTTTTGCCAAACGATAGCCCTTTTTTAAGGCAGATAAAAAAACTGGTTTGCCTTTGTACATGTGATCGCCACATATAGCAGCACGTTGTGTAGCCAAATGGATACGTATTTGATGCATGCGACCAGTAACCGGCTTGCAGGCTACCAAAGTATAATGCTTGTAATATTTGAGTGAATTGAAGTAGGTTTCTGCTCTCTTACCTTCTTGCCTATCAATGGTTACATTTTTGTTGCCATCGTTTAAAATAGGTAAATCTACAAACAAGTTATCAAACTTAAACTGTCCATCAACAACCGCATGGTATGTTTTATTCACTTTTCTTCGTTCAAATTGCATGGACAAACAACGATAAGCTTCTGGATTTTTGGCAATGATAATTACGCCTGAGGTTTCTTTATCTAAACGGTGACAAACTTGTGCGTCGGCGATATATTGTTTTGCTAAGCGCAAAATGTTCACTTCTGCACCTGCAGTCCGCTCATCTAAGGAGGCAATAAACGGAGGTTTATTTACTGCAATAAAATCGTCGTTCTCAAAAAGGATAAGGTCTTTAAAATTTGGATACTTCACTCGTTTAAATTATTTAGCACAAAAGTACAAATAAAACGCAGGATTGAAGGACGATTTTTTGGGCAGTACTGAACTAATGAATTGAAATGTACTTAGGATAATTCAAATTTATAACCTACACCCTTGACTGTAGAGACGTAATTTTCGCCTAATTTTTCTCTCAATTTACGAATATGAACATCTATGGTTCTGTTGGTTACCACTACAGCGTCTTCCCATATTTTTTTAAGGATGGCTTCTCTGGTATATACTTTTCCAGGTTTGGTAGCCAACAAATACAACAATTCGAATTCTTTTTTAGCCAGCACCACTTTTTTTCCACCTTGAAATACCAAATAAGCTTCCCTATCAATGACCAAATCGCCAATTTCTAATTTGTTGTCAGACAGGATTTCTTCGGGAGCATTTCTACGCAAAATTGCATTTATCCTACTTACCAATGCCCTAGGCTTTATAGGTTTGGCAATGTAATCATCGGCACCTACATTAAAACCAGCAATTTCCGAATACTCTTCGCTTCTGGCGGTTAAAAAAACCATGAAAGTATTTTTGAATTCGGGTATGGCACGCATCAAGCGACAAGCTTCTATGCCATCCATCTTGGGCATCATTACATCCAAAATAATCAAATCTGGTTGCACTTTTTTAGCCATCGAAATCCCCTCATGTCCATTATTAGCAGAAAACACCTGATAACCTTCTTTTTTTAGATTGTATTCAACAAGTTCCAAAATATCAGGCTCATCATCAACTATTAATATTTTTTGCTTAACTGTGCTCATCGTTATTTATTTGTTACTAAAGTAAGTATACAATTGTAATGTTACGTTAAAATGAGGTTAATAAATTGTTAATGTTTTTAATTCGTTAAATATAAGTTAATTAGGTAATGTTTTGTCCAGAAATTTCTCTAAATCATCACCCCTTAAATCACGTGCTACAATTTTCCCAGTAGGATCGATTAAAAAGGAACTGGGAATGGCTTCTACCTGATATAATCTTACGGTAGCACCTTCAAAATCGTTCAATTCACTTGCGTGAGCCCAAGTTAGGCCATCTTGTTTAATGGCTTGCGCCCAAGCCGCCTTATCTTTATCCAACGAAATGCCCAAAATGGTGAAGTTTCTATTTTTAAACGTTTGATATGCTTTTACTACGTTAGGATTTTCTTGTCGGCACGGCCCACACCACGAAGCCCAAA